>JANXOP010000349.1 GCA_025357755.1 Kofleriaceae bacterium
GTCTGGAACAGTGGGCCGATGTCGACGTCGAAGCCGAGATCGGCAAACGCCGACGCGATGACCTTCTGGCCGCGATCGTGACCGTCCTGGCCCATCTTCGCGATCAGGATGCGCGGGCGCCGGCCTTCACGCTCGAGGAAGCCCTGCGTGCGACCGCGGATCGTGGTGACGGTGGTCGAGGTCTCTCCCACCTCGCCACTGTACACGCCGGAGATGGCGTGAATCTCGGCGCGATGCCGCCCCCAGACCTTCTCGAGCGCCCACGAGATCTCACCGACGGAGGCGCGGGCACGGGCCGCGGCGATCGCACGCTCGAGCAAGTTGCCCTCGCCGGTCTCGGCGCACGCCGTGAGGGCGTCGAGCTCGCGTTGGGTAGCTTCGAAGTCGCGCTCGCGGCGGAGCTTCTCGAGCCGATCGATCTGGGTCTTGCGGACGGCCGCGTTGTTGACCTTCATCACCGGCACGGGAGCTTCGCGATCGGGCTTGAAGCAGTTCACGCCGATGATCTTCTGGCGCCCGCTATCGATGCGCGCTTGCGTGCGTGCGGCGGCTTCTTCGATGCGGAGCTTGGGGACACCGGCCTCGATCGCCTTGACCATGCCGCCGAGCTCCTCGACCTC
Source organism: Kofleriaceae bacterium (assembly GCA_025357755.1). Classification (GTDB taxonomy): domain Bacteria; phylum Myxococcota_A; class Polyangia; order Haliangiales; family Haliangiaceae; genus JABFXX01. The sequence goes on from JANXOP010000349.1 coordinate 621, forward strand.
GGCGATGTGCTCGCGGGCGCGGCGTGCGAGCTCCGCGGTGAGCCACTCGACGTAGTAGCTACCACCCCACGGATCGACGGTCTTGGTGGTATTCGTTTCGAGCTGGAGCTGGAGCTGGGTATTGCGCGCGATGCGCGCCGAGAAATCGGTCGGCAGGGCGAGCGCTTCGTCGAGCGAGTTGGTGTGCAGGCTCTGCGTACCGCCTTGCGTGGCCGCCATCGCTTCGATCCCCGTGCGCACGACATTGTTGTAGACGTCCTGCGCGGTCAGCGACCAGCCGGAGGTCTGGCAGTGCGTGCGCAACGCGAGGCTCTTCGGGCTCTTCGGCTCGAACTTTGCGACGAGCTCTGCCCACAGCAAACGAGCCGCGCGCAGCTTCGCGACCTCCATGAAGAAGTTCATGCCGATCGCGAAGAAGAACGACAGCCGCGGTGCGAACGAATCGACGCTCATGCCCGCGGCGACACCGGTGCGGATGTACTCGACCCCGTCGGCGAGCGTGTAGCCGAGCTCGAGGTCCGCGGTCGCGCCGGCCTCCTGCATGTGATAGCCGGAGATCGAGATCGAGTTGAACTTCGGCATGTTCTTCGCGGTGAACGCGAAGATGTCGGCGATGATCTTCATCGACGGCGCGGGCGGATAGATATACGTGTTCCGCACCATGTACTCTTTGAGGATGTCGTTCTGGATCGTGCCGGTGAGTGCCGCCGGCGCGACGCCTTGCTCCTCCGCCGCCACGACGTAGAGCGCGAGGATCGGCAACACCGCGCCGTTCATGGTCATCGACACGCTCATCTTGTCGAGCGGGATGCCATCGAACAGGATCCGCATGTCCTCGATCGAATCGATCGCCACGCCCGCCATGCCGACATCGCCGACGACGCGCGGATGATCGCTGTCGTAGCCGCGGTGGGTCGCGAGGTCGAACGCGATCGAGAGTCCCATCTGCCCCGCCGCGAGGTTGCGGCGATAGAACGCGTTCGAATCCTCGGCGGTCGAGAATCCGGCGTACTGGCGCACGGTCCACGGCTTCTGCACGTACATCGTGGGGTAGGGACCACGCACGAACGGCGCGAAGCCAGGCAGGCCATCGAGGTGCGCGATGCCGTCGAGATCCGCGGCTCCGTAGAGCCCGCGATGGGGGATGCCCTCGGGGGTGTCCCAGGTCTCGCCCGTGCCGGCGAGCGCCTCGGATCGTTCTTCCGCGGGTTTCGCGACGAGGGTATCGAACTCGACCGTGCCGTAATCGGGGAGCTTCACGTGGCACCTCCCGTGAGTGCTGTCAGCGTCGCGATCACGTCGCAGCCGACGAAGATGAACTGATCCACGCCTGCAGCCTTCAAGGACTTCTCGAGTGCGCCCGGCCGGCCAGCCAGCACGATCTGGGTGTAGCCCGCGGCGCGCAGCTCGGTCGCGCGAGGCGCAGCTTCGGTCGCGTAGCGCTCGTCGCTGCCGCAGATGCACGCGATCGCATTCGGGCTCGCCGGCGTGACCTCCGCACTCTCCCGCGTGGCGAGCCCGCCCGTCGCGAAGAACGCCTCGGCGTAGCCGAGCCTGCCGCGATATTCCGCCGCAGGACCTAGCGTCACGAGCACCACGTCGCGCGAGCGTTCGACCCGCGCGCGCAGCGCCTCGAACGCTTCGCCGTCGCGATGACTACGGTCCGCGATCGCGGGCAACGCGGCCGGGAGCTTCTCGCTCGGGTTCGCGAACTCCGAGGTGCCGAGCACGGGCTCCTTGCGCACGGCAATCGCCGCGGCGCGCGCGGTCCAGGCGGCCTCGAGGCGCTGGCGCAACGAGCCGCTCTTGATCGCGGCGACGATGCCGCCGTCGCGCTCGATCGCCTGGAACCGCGACCACGCCTCGCGCGCCAAGGTCTCCGTCCGTGCCTCGAGATAGTACGAGCCGCCGCCCGCATCGAGCACGCGCCCGAGATGGCTCTCCTCGCGCAGCACGAGCGCGGTGTTGCGGGCGGTTCGTCGGCCGAGCGCCGAGGGGGTACCGAAAGCTTCGTCGAACGCCGCGGGTGTGACCAGTCGTGCACCGCCGAGGACCGCCGCGAAGACCTCGGTGGTGACGCGCAGCAGGTTGACCCACGGATCGCGCACGCTCAGCGTTCGCGGCGAGCACACCGCGTGGATCGCGTCGAGCCCGAGCTCGGTCACGCCGGCCGCGGCGAGCAACTTCCACCACACGAGCCGCAACGCGCGGAGCTTGCACAGCTCCCCGAAGGTATCGCGGCCGACCGCGATCTGGACCCACAGGCTGCGCGCGGCCGCGGCATCGTCGAGGCCTTCGCGGGTGAGCGCGCGGAGGTAGGCGACCCCGGTCGCGAGAATCACCGCGAGCTCGTCGGCCGCATCGGCACCCGCGGCATGGAACGCGACGCTCGAGATCCGTAGTGAGCGGACTTGATGATCGGGCGCACCGAGCCTGCCGCTCGTGCGTTGCTCGGCGACCCGACGTGCGAACGCGCCGACCTCGTTGAGCTCGCGCGGCAGGGCGCTCGCTTCGAGCTCGCCCGCCCACAGCTCGCCGATCGGATCGACGCCGAGCCATGCGCGGCGCGCGTTCATCACCGCCTTGAAGTGCTCGATCTTCGGCGTGCCCGCGATGTCCATCACGATCGCGAGGTCGTGCCCGAGCGCGGCCGCGAGAGCGTCGCGATCGCTGGCGGCAAACCACAGTGCATCGGTCCCACCCGCGAGATCATCGGCGGCAGCGTCGCTGTCGCCGCTGCGCATGCACAGCTCGAACGGGGCCGCAGTCGCAGCGGCGCCGCGGACGAACGGTGCGACGCCCGGCACGCCCGAATCCACGCGCTCGGTGTAGAGCGGTTGGATCGCGAGCCCGTCGGCGCGGGTGACCAGCTTCTCGAACGGAGCGCCGGCGAGCTCCTTTTCGACCTGCGCGCGCCAGTCGTCGTAGGTGGGTTTCACAGCGACGAGAACGTAGCATTTCGGCGCGGTTGCCTAAACATGACATAAGGCTGTCATCGCGGAGATGCAGCCTTGGCGGATGCCCACACTCCAGCTCTCGCGCCCCGCAGGTTTTCAGCTCGCCGCCGCCGCCGAGTTCTACGCCGGCTTCACCCCGGGGAGCGGCATGGCGACTTCGCCTCGAGGAGGATCGACCGACCCTCACGAGCTGACCCTCGCGTTCTTGCTCGACGGCACGTTCGCGCCGGTCGTGGTCGCGCTGCGCGAGGCGGAAGACGGCATCGTCTGCGAGGTCGCGGGCGAGGCAGCGCCCGCCGTCCTGCGCGCGCAGCTCGAACGCATGCTCGGCCTCGATGTCGATGGCGCGGCGTGGGCGGCGGTCGGCGAGCGCGATCCAGTGGTCGGCGAGCTGCAGCGAAGCTTTCCCGGCTTCTTCACCGCCGCGAAGCCTTCGCCATACGACGCTGCGACCTGGGGTGTGATCGCCCCGCGCATGCCGATGCAGCGAGCCGCGGCGATCAAGATCGCGCTCGCACGCACCCACGGCGAAGCGATCACGTTGCGCGGTCGCACGCACTATCTGTTTCCCTCACCGGACCGCCTCGCGGAGCTCGAGCGCTGCGAAGGGCTGAGCGACGAGAAGGTCGCGCGCTTGCGCGGCGTCGCGATCGCCGCGCAGCAAGGCGTGCTCGATGCGAATCGCTTGCGCGTGCTCGGCGAGGCGCGTGCGCGCGCGGAGCTCCAGGCGCTTCGTGGGATCGGGCCGTGGGCGGCGAGTCACGTCTACTATCGCGGTGCCGCTCCGACGAATGCGCTACCGTTTGGCGAGCCGCGCGTGCTTCACGGGGTCGCGCTCGCCTACGGCATCGCGACCCCGACCGACGAGACCTACGCGAAGCTCGCCGAGGCATGGCGACCGTTTCGGATGTGGGTCTCGGTGTTGCTGATGCGCAACCTCGCCCGCAGTGATCGCTGGAACGCCCCGGAGCTCGCGCGCGAACGAGCCGCGGCCGGCAAGCGGCTCCGGCGCGTTACTGGATGATCGGCGTGACCTCGAGCGAGACGTTCGCGGTGCCGGAGCACGGCGTCGCGCAGGCCCCGTTGTCCTGAACGACCATCTCCGCGTACGCATACGAAAGCTGGAGCACGCAGGTCACCGGATCGAGGGTCCCGGTCAGCGTCTCGGTCGATTGCCAGCCGCAGCCGTCGCTGAATGTGTGGGGCTCGACGTTTACCAACGTCACCTGGTTGCTGCTGCTCACCGAGCCCACGAACGTGAGCCCGTTCGAGAACGCCATCGTGAACGAGCTCGTGCCGCGCGTGAGCGTGACGCTGCCGCTCATCCGCGAGACGTTGTTCCAGATCGCACAGCCTTGAACGTCGGCGTTGCCGATCGTCGCGGTGCCCGCGATCTGCGGCTCGAAGCAGGCCGTCGGTCCGCTGGCATCGGGCGTGAGATGCGACGAGGCATCGGGTGGCGGCTCACCGCCCGATCGGGGCGAAGGCGCACACGCAGCGACCGCCCACACGAATATCGAGCTCCGCACGGAGCGTGCGTATCACAGGTGGAACTGCACGACACGCTACATGTTGCGACGGTACTGACCACCCACCTCGTAGAGCGCCTTCGAGAGCTGACCGAGCGTGCACACCTTGCAGGCCTCGAGCAGCGCGGTGAACACGTTGTCGCCATCGAGTGCGGCGCGCTTGACCTCGGCGAGGGCCTTCGGTGCAACCCCGGCGTTGCGGTTCCAGAAGGCATCGCGCGCCTCGATCGCGTAGTGCTTCTCTTCGGTGGTCGCACGGATCACCTCGGGGGGCTCGACCGTCGGGCTGCCCTGCGGATCGAGGAACGTGTTGACTCCGATGATCGGGAGCGTGCCGTCGTGCTTGAGGGTCTCGTAGTACAGCGACTCCTCCTGGATCTTGGAGCGCTGGTACATCCGCTCCATCGCACCGAGCACGCCGCCGCGCTCGCTGATCGAGCGGAACTCGGCGAGCACCGCAGCTTCGACCATGTCGGTCAGCTGCTCGATGATGAACGAGCCCTGGTTCGGGTTCTCGTTCTTCGAGAGCCCGAACTCCTTGTTGATCACGAGCTGGATCGCGAGCGCGCGACGCACGCTCTCCTCGGTCGGGGTCGTGATCGCTTCGTCGTACGCGTTCGTGTGCAACGAGTTGCAGTTGTCGTTGAGCGCGAGCAGCGCCTGCAACGTCGTGCGGATATCGTTGAACGAGATCTCCTGTGCGTGCAGCGAACGCCCCGAGGTCTGGATGTGATATTTCAGTTTTTGCGAGCGGTCGTTACCGCCGTACTTGTCGCGGATCGCCTTCGCCCAGATCCGCCGCGCGACGCGCCCGAGCACCGCGTATTCCGGATCCATGCCATTGGGGAAGAAGAACGACAGGTTCGGCGCGAAGTCGTCGATGTTCATCCCGCGCGACAGGTAGTACTCGACGAACGTGAAGCCGTTCGAGAGCGTGAATGCGAGCTGGCTGATCGGGTTCGCGCCGGCCTCGGCGATGTGATAGCCGCTGATCGAGACCGAGTAGAAGTTGCGGACCTTCTTCTCGATGAAGAAGTGCTGGATGTCGCCCATCACGCGGAGCGCGAACTCCGTGGAGAAGATGCAGGTGTTCTGGGCCTGATCTTCCTTGAGAATATCGGCCTGAACGGTGCCGCGCACCTGCTGGAGCGTCGCGGCGCGAATCTGCTCGTAGACGTCGCGCGGCAGCACTTCGTCGCCGGAGACACCGAGCAACATCAAGCCGAGGCCGTTGTTGCCCTCGGGTACGTCGCCTTGATAGCGAGGGCGGGGCGTGCCGCGCTGTTGATAGAGCGCGACGATCTTGGCTTCGACCTCGGCGGCGAGGCCGTGCTTCACGATGTACTTCTCGCACTGCTGGTCGATCGCGGCGTTCAAGAAGAACCCGAGGAGCATCGGGGCCGGGCCGTTGATCGTCATCGAGACCGAGGTCGCCGGATCGGCGAGATCGAAGCCGGAGTAGAGCTTCTTCGCGTCATCGACGCTCGCGATCGAGACGCCGGAGTTGCCGACCTTGCCGTAGATATCCGGGCGGTGATCCGGATCCTCGCCGTACAGCGTGACCGAATCGAACGCGGTCGAGAGCCGCTTGGCCGGCAAGCCCCGCGAGACGTAGTGGAAGCGCTTGTTCGTGCGCTCCGGGCCACCCTCACCGGCGAACATGCGCGCCGGATCTTCACCCTCGCGCTTGAGGGGGAACACGCCAGCGGTGAACGGGAACTCGCCGGGCGGTGCCTCGCGCAGCAGCCACGTGAGGATGTCGCCCCAGTCTTCGTACTGCGGCAGCGCGACCTTCGGGATCTTCAGGTGCGACAGCGACTCGGTCGTGAGATCGAGCTCGATCACCTTGTCGCGAACCTGAAATTGATACTTCGCCGCGGCGTAGCGCCGCTTCACGGCCGGCCATTCGGCGAGCAGCTTGCGCGACTCGGCGGTCAGCCGGGTCTCGAGATCGTGATACAGGGCGACGAGCTCGCCGACGTAGGACGGTTCGCCCATGACGACCTGCGTGACCTGCACGGTGCCCTCGTGATCCGGGGTCTCGACGATCTCGAGCTTCTTCTTGCCGACGTTCGCGCGCAGCGCCTCGACGGTGCCGTGGAGCTGATACATCCGACGCGCGATCGCGGCCTGGTTCTTGACGTGCGCGTCGTTCGCATTGCAGGCCTCGGCGATCTCCGCGAGGTAGCGCGTGCGATCCGGTGGGATGATCCACTTCTTCTCGCTCATCCCATCGGAGATCTCGAACTTCGAGTGCAGTGGCGCCTGGGTCCGCGCGACGAGCAGATCCATCAGTGCCCGGTACAGCGTGTTCATGCCCGGGTCGTTGAACTGCGACGCCATCGTGCCGTAGACCGGCAGCTGTTCGTCGGCGACGTTGAACGCGTTGTGGTTGCGCTTGTACTGCTTGCGGACGTCGCGAAGCGCATCGAGCGAGCCGCGCTTGTCGAACTTGTTGATCGCGATCGCATCGGCAAAATCGAGCATGTCGATCTTCTCGAGCTGCGTGGCCGCGCCGTACTCGGCGGTCATCACGTAGAGCGCGACATCGGCGTGCTCGGTGATCTCGGTGTCGCTCTGGCCGATGCCCGAGGTCTCGACGATCACGAGATCGAACCGCGCCGCGCGACAGATCTCGATCGACTCGCGCACGTGCTTGGAGAGCGACATGTTCGATTGCCGCGTCGCGAGCGAGCGCATGTACACGCGCGGGCTATCGATCGAGTTCATCCGGATCCGATCGCCGAGCAGCGCGCCGCCGCTCTTGCGCTTGCTCGGATCGACCGAGATGACCGCGATGGTCTTGTCCGGAAAATCGACCAGGAAGCGACGAACCAGCTCGTCGACCAGCGACGACTTGCCGGCGCCGCCCGTGCCGGTGATGCCGAGCACGGGGACCTTGGAGGACTTCGCGAGGATCGGCTCGAGCGCCTTGCGGAGCTCGTCGCCAGCATCGGGGTGATTCTCGGCGGTGGTGATCAAGCTGCCGATCACCGACGGCGAGCGCTCGGGGAGCGCCGGGACGGCCTTGGCGATCGCGGGTGGGGTCTTCTCGAAGTCCGAACGCTGCAGCAGGTCGTTGATCATCCCCTGCAGCCCCATCTTGCGACCGTCGTCGGGCGAGTACAGGCGCGTCACGCCGTACGCGTGGAGCTCCTCGATCTCGCTCTGCAGGATGGTGCCGCCGCCGCCGCCGAAGACCTTGATGTTCGCGCCGCGCTCGCGCAGCAGATCGATCATGTACTTGAAGTACTCGACGTGGCCGCCCTGATACGACGTGATGGCGATGCCTTGCACGTCCTCCTGGATCGCGCATTCGACGATCTCCTGGACCGAGCGGTTGTGACCGAGGTGGATGACCTCGGCACCAGCCGCCTGCATGATCCGGCGCATGACGTTGATCGCCGCGTCGTGACCATCGAAGAGCGAGGCCGCGGTGACGATGCGAACGTGATGCTGTGGCTTGTAGGGCGCGAGCGCGACGGGACGGTTGACCACGTCCGCACCTTAGCACCGGCACGGCATGGTTTCTTTGGCGATGGTCGAGCGCGCCCGCCGAGGGCTAGCGGTGGTCGCGAACGTGCGGGTCTTTTTTCGCAGCCGGGGGCGGAGGCGGCGCTTCGGTGCGGTGATCGCGAACGTTCGGCTGCGGCTGCGGTTGCGGCTCGGGTTGGCGCGCCTCCGGCTCGCGGTGATCGCGAACATTCGGCTCGGGCTGCCGCTGCGGCTCGGGCTGGCGATACGGCTCGGGCTCGCGATGATCGCGAACGACCGCGCCGCCTTCGGGGGCTCCACGACGGATCGGCTCCGGCTGGCGATACGGCTGGTGGCGCGGCTGATAGCCGTTCGGGCGATAGTTGCGATAGCGATAGGGCTCGTTGATCGAGATGATCGCGCGCGGCGGCGACGCGTAGTAGCCCCAGCCACCCGAGTAGTAGGTCGACCGGTACCACATGCCGCCGTCGTTCCGCCAATAGTAGCCATCGCTGTAGAACACCGAGTCGTCGTAGTCGGCGACGACCTGGACACCCGGGCTGACCTCGACGAGATCGGGGGTGACGACTCCGACGCCGCCACCGTACGAGACATCCGCACTACCCGAGGCGATGCAGCCACCGAGGGCCCCCGCCATGATCAGAGAAACGAAGGTTAGACGCATACCGGGTAGGGTAACTCACCTGGCCCGCGCACCGTTTATTTTGGTGCACGTAGCAGCGCGGCTTTCTGCCCAATCCGCGCGATCTTGGCGAAGTGCTCGTCGCTGAGTGTGACGCTCGCCGCACCGAGGTTCTCGCGCAGATGTACGGGATTCTGCGTGCCGGGGATGACCACCATGTGGGGGGAGCGCCGCAGGTACCAAGCGATCGCGGTCTGCGCCGGCGTGAGGCCGAGCTCTCTGGCGATATGGATCAAGATCGAATCGGGCGCCGCGAGCGCGCCCGTCGCGAGCGGGAAGTAGCCGATGAACGGAATGCCGTGCTGCTCGCAGTACTCGAGCACGGGCTCGTTCTTGCGCTCGATCAGGTGATAACCGTTCTGCACGCTCGCGACCGGGAAGTGCCGCTGCGCTGCTTCGATCACGGCGATCGAGACCTCGCTGAGCCCGGCGTGCCGGATGAGTCCTTCCTGCTGCATCGCGGCGATCGCGCCGAACTGTTCGTCCATCGGCACGTTCGGATCGACGCGATGGAGCTGCCACAGATCGATGCGCTCGACGCCGAGCACCTTGCAGCTCGCCTGCACCGCAGCGCGCAGCGCCTCCGGCCGGCCGTCGTGCGCCCACTGGTTCGGGCCCGGCCGGGTGTAGCCACCCTTCGTCGCGATCGTGATGCCATGGTACGGGTGCAGGACCTTCTGCACGAGCAGCTCGCTGACCATCGGACCGTACGCGTTCGACGTATCGATGAACGTGACGCCGAGCTCGCGCGCGGTCTGCAAGGTCTGGATCGCGGCGGCGAGATCGGGCGGTGGACCGATGATGCCGGGACCGGTCAACCGCATCGCACCGAACCCGAGCCGGTTGATCACGATGTCGCCGATGGTGACGGTTCCTGCCTCGGCGGCGTTCGTCATGCCGCGAGCTTAGCGCTGATCGTAGCCATCACCGGGCGATGATCGCTGGTCCCGGCATCGAGCACGATCGCGTCGCTCGCGGCGAGCTCTCCGCTGATCACGATGTGATCGAGATCCATCTTGAGCACGTCCCACGCATCTTCCTCGTAGTGCCACGAACGTGGCCCCGCGGTCGGGACCCGCATCGCGCCTTGCTGCGCCAGGAACGCGAGCGCGAGGCCGCTCGGATCCTCGTTGAAATCTCCCGCCACGATGATGGGCAGGGCACGCGCGAGATCCTTCCAGTACTTGATCATCTCCTGCTCGCGTACCGGCGGGGTCGTCATGAAGCCGCTGATCCAGCTACCGTTGTCGAGCGCTGGCCGGAGGTGGACGTGCAGCATCTCGCACTCCCCGAACGGCGTGGTCACCACCATCCGCTGCGCGGGGAACCAACCACCATCGGGCGGGGTCAGCATCTCCTCGCCGCCGATCGGAAGCTTCGAGAGCACCGCGAGGCCACCGGCCTTGCGCCCGTGCAGCCGAAAGATGTGAGTCGGATACTGGGCGGCGAAGCGATCCGCGAGCGCCCACTGCCAGCTGGCCGTGATCTCCTGGAGGAGCACGACATCGGCATCCGCCGCCGCGATCGCATCGAGCGAGCCACGCGGATCGGGGTTGCCGTAGTTCAGGTTGTACGTCATCAGTCTCACGGCGACGTCACTGTAGCCCACGCCTCGCACGAGTCGATCGGGGAGACCTAAGCATGGTAGCGTCCTCGGCGATGAAGATCCGCGCGACCCTCCTGATGCTGCTCCTCGGAGCTTGCGGTGGTCACCACGCCACCATGCGTGTCGACTCGCCCGTGACGCCGTACCAGGCGCCGGACATCAGCGAGCTCACCGGCATCGAAGAGGTCGACCCGACCGACGACAGCGCTCCGCCGGCCGCGACCCCGCCGGCCGCGACCTCGCCGGCCGTCACCGCGCCTGCGGCCCCGGCCCCGGCTCAAAAGAAGTAATTCGATGTGCGGCATCATCGGGTACATCGGCGGACGCCAAGCGACGCCGCTCCTCGTCGGTGGTCTGCGCAAGCTCGAGTACCGCGGCTACGACTCCGCGGGCGTCTCGGTCTTCAACAACGGCACCTCGAAGGTGGTCCGTTGTCGCGGCAAGCTGGCGAACCTCGAAGCGAAGCTGCTCGAGGATCCCGCGCCCGGGACCGTCGGCATCGGTCACACGCGCTGGGCCACGCACGGCCGTCCGAGCGACGAGAACTCGCACCCGCACAAGGTCGGGCCGATCAGCGTCATCCACAACGGCATCATCGAGAACCACCTCCAGCTCCGCGCCGAGCTCGCGGCCTCGGGCTCGAAGTTCTCGTCAGAGACTGATACCGAAATCTTCGCCCACCTCGTCGCTCGCGAGATCAAGACCGCAGAAAACCTCACGCTCGCGGTGCGCCGCGCGCTCGCGAAGGTCCGCGGCAGCTACGCGTTCGTCGTGATGAGCGATCACGAACCGCAGACCCTGGTCGCCGCGAAGAACTCCTCGCCGCTCGTGATCGGGCTCGGCGAGAACGAGAACTTCATCGCGTCAGATGTCACCGCGATCCTCGCCGAGACCCGCAAGGTCATCTTCATCGAAGAAGGCGAGATCGTGACCGTGACCCGCGAGGCCGTCGCGATCACGGATCTCGAGGGCAAGCCGGTCACGCGCGCGCCCAAGACCATCACCTGGTCGGCGGTGCAGGCAGAGAAGGGCGGCTTCAAGCACTTCATGCTCAAGGAGATCCACGAGCAGCCGCGCGCGGTCGCGGATACGCTCGTCGGTCGCGTCGATCTCGAGCACGACGACGTGTTGCTCGATGGCGTCACGCTCGACGTCACGAAGATCAAGCGCATCGTGTTCGTCGCGTGCGGCACCTCGTATCACGCGTCGATGGTCGGCGAGTTCATGATCGAAGCGCTCGCGCGCATCCCGGTCGAGGTCGAGATTGCCTCGGAGTTCCGGTATCGCGATCCGATCATCGGTGCCGGCGATCTCGTGATCGCGGTCAGCCAATCGGGCGAGACCCTCGACACGATGGAGGCGGTGCGCGAAGCGAAGAAGCGGGGCGCGCAGGTCCTCGCGATCTCGAACGTCCTCGAGTCTTCGATCCCGCGGCTCGCGGACCACGCGTTCTACACGCACGCGGGTCCGGAGATCGGCGTGGCCTCGACGAAAGCGTTCACCACGCAGCTCGTCGCGATGGCGCTCGTCGCGATCTATCTCGGCAAGCGCACCAAGACCCTCTCGAACGAGCGCGCCCGCGCGCTGCTCGCCGAGCTCGTGCAATTGCCGCAGAAGATGCGCGACATCGTCGAAGGCGGCGCACAGCTCCAGGTGCTCGCGCGGCGTTACGGTGGGGCGCACGGCTTCCTGTTCCTCGGCCGCGGCTCGCAGTATCCGATCGCGCTCGAGGGTGCGCTCAAGCTCAAAGAGATCTCGTACATCCATGCCGAGGGCTATCCCGCCGGCGAGATGAAGCACGGGCCGATCGCGCTGATCGACGAGAACCTGCCGGTCGTGGTGCTCGCGCCGCGTGGTCCATTCTACGAGAAGGTGGTCTCGAACCTGGCCGAGGTCCGCGCGCGCCAGGGCAAGGTCCTCGCGATCGCGACCAAGGGCGACAACGAGATCGGTGGCCATGCCGATGACGTGGTGCTCGTGCCGGATACCGCGCTCGAGCTCCAGCCGATCCTTACGGTGCTGCCGCTCCAGATGCTGAGCTACTACGTCGCCGACGGCAAAGGCACCGACGTCGATCAGCCGCGCAACCTCGCCAAGTCCGTCACCGTCGAGTAATGGCGAAGCCGGCCGGGCCAGGTGCTGCCAAGCTCACCCACTTCGACACCGCGGGCAACGCCCACATGGTCGAGGTGGGCGAGAAGCCCGAGACCGCGAGGGTAGCGATCGCGACCGGGACCATCACGATGGAGCCGGCGACCGCCAAGCAGATCGCGGCGGGAGCGATCGGCAAGGGCGACGTGCTTGGCATCGCGCGGATCGCGGGCATCCAGGCCGCGAAGCGCACCGCCGAGCTGATCCCGCTGTGCCATCCGTTGCGGCTGACCGGCGTCGAGGTCGACCTCGCGGTCGGCGCGCGCGCCGTGACCATTGTTGCAACCGTGAAGTGTTTCGACCGCAGCGGGGTCGAGATGGAGGCGCTGACCGCGGTGAGTGCGGCAGCCCTCACGATCTACGACATGTGCAAAGCCATCGACCGGGGCATGGAGATCGGGGAGATCCGCCTCCAGGAGAAGCGGGGCGGCAAGTCAGGACTCTGGACGCGAGGGGCGCGAACGCCTGTTCGACGCCGCACTGCTGCCACGAAGCGTTAGCCTTTTTGGTAGAGGAGATGCGAGCCGCTGGGCCATTCTCCGGCCGATGCATCGGCTGATGTTGTTGTTCTCCCTGGTGACCGCGAGCAGCTCGTTCGCGGGCATGCTGACCACCTCGCCGATCGTTGGCGGCACCCCGACCGCGGTGGGCGACTATCCGACCGTGGTCGCGATCGATATCGGTAGCGGGCAGAATCAAGGCCTGTGTACCGGCACCTTGATCGCGCCCGAGTGGGTGCTCACCGCCGCGCACTGCGTGCTGCCGTCCGAGCTCGGCGTCTCGACGCAAGCTGCGGTCACGGCCTCGATCAAGGTCCACTTCAACACCGTGCGCGCCACGAGCGGCACCGTGATGACCGCGCAAGATTCGATGCCGGATCCGGGGTTCAACATCAACAACCTCGGCTCGCACGACACGGGGCTCATCCACCTCACCTCGGCGGTCACCGGCATCAAGCCGCAGGCGCTCAACTTCTCCGCAGCGGCCGCGCCGGTCGGCATCGCGGTGACCCAGGTCGGCTTCGGCGTGACCTCGGCGAACGGCAACGCCGGCGTCGAGTACGTCGTCAACCAGACCGCGGTGGCGTGCGACTCCCAGATCGGCACCGATGCGAACTTGCTCTGCTACAACCAGGGCAACGGCAAGGGCAAGTGCAATGGAGATTCTGGCGGGCCTTCCTTTGCGATGATCAACGGCAAGCTGGTCGAGGTCGGCATCACGTCGTTCGGCGATCAGAACTGCGCGCAGTTCGGCGCCGACACCCGCGTCGATGCCGAACAAGCGTTCATCACCGCGCACGTACCGCTCACCTGCGCGACCGATGCGGACTGCACGACCTCCGGCACCGAGTGCTTCGCGAGCGCGTGCATCATCATGCCGTTCACCGCGAATGGCCTCGGCGTCACGTGCGCGAACAACAGCGATTGTGATTCGGGTGCCTGCGGCACGAGCGGCAATTCGAGCTACTGCACGCAGAGCTGTACGACGGGTGCGGACAATGCGTGCCCGGCGGGGCTCGACTGCCTTGACGAGGGCAATGGCACCGGCACGTGCTGGCCGTCGTCTTCGGGTGGTGGCTGCTGCGATGCGAGCGGCCACGGTGCGGCGACCGGCTTGCTCGGAATCGGGCTCGTCGGTCTCGTGTTGCGCCGCCGTCGCCGTTAGCCTCGGGCGGTGTCTCGCTGGCTGACTCCGCGCACGATCCTCGGGATCGCGATCGCGGGGGTCATCCTGTACGGCTATCCCGGGCTCGTCAGCTACGACTCGGTCGATCAACTCGCGCAGGGCAGGCACTGGCAGCTCGGCGACTGGCATCCGCCGGCGATGTCCGCGCTGTGGCGCCTCGTCGAGCTGTTCGTCGGCGGTCCGTTCGGCATGCTCGCGCTGCAGACGACCGCGCTGGTGCTCGGCACGTACGCGATCGTTCGCGCACAGGTCTCGCCGCGCACGGCCGCGCTCACCGCGCTCGCGATCGCGTGGTTCCCTCCGATCCTCACGGTCACCGGCGTGATCTGGAGCGACCCGCAGATGGTGGGCTATCTGCTCGTCGGCATCGCGGCGCTACTCTCCCCGCGTCCGCGGATCCGGCTCCTCGGCTTGCTCGCGTTCGTGCTCGCGAGCGCGCTGCGCCACAATGCTCTTGCCGCGACGTTCGCGCCGATCGTGCTGCTGTGGGGCCGCGAGCAACCAGCGGTGGTCCGCCGCTACGCGCTCGCGATCGTCGTGTGGATCGCGGTGACCGCGGCGAGCCTCGGCATCAACGCGGTGCTCGTGACCGAGCACCAGCACCCCTTCGCACGCTCGGCCGCGCCGATGGATATCAGCGGCATCCTCCACTTCGCGCCGCCGATCTCCGACGGAGACTTGAAGCAGTTACTCGATGGCGTACCGCTGCACGTCGATCGCGATGTGCAACAGGCGATCGCAGCCGCGTACGAGCCGCGCGGCAGCTTCATCTACTTCGAGCACCCCCAGCCCCTCGCCGAGCCCGCAACCCCCGCCGAATTCGCGGCGGTCGCGGTCGCGTGGCGCACGCTTGTCACGGCGTACCCGCTCGCCTATGCGAAGCATCGCCTCACGGTGTTCCAGCTCGTGATCCAGGCCCGCGCGCGCATCGCGGTGCCCGCGCTGACCCAGACGTTCGCGTACATCGGCACGCCGGAGCTCGATCACGAGCTCGGGCTCGCGGGCGAGCCGTCGGTCGTCCAGCGCGGCTGGTTCTGGTGGGTCCGCCACTGCGGCGCGATCTGGTACGCGCCGCTCGCCTATCTGGTGATCTCGTTCGTGCTGCTCGGCTTCGTCCGCGGCAACCGCGCGGCGCTCGTCGTGCTCGGCTCGAGCCTCGGCTACGAGCTCACGATCTTCTTGCTCGCGCCGGCGGCCGACTATCGCTACTCGCACTACCTGTTGCTCACCACGCTGATCGCGCTGGTGCTCGTGATCGCGAAGCGAGCGCGGCGTAGCTGGCGGGCGACCTAGCGCCGGCGCTCGAACACGAGTAGCTCGCCGAAGATCGGATGTTCGCGCGCACCGCACACGACCATGCCGCAGTTCTTGATCACGCCGAGGGAGGCGAGGTGGCCCTCGAACGTGATCGCCTGGACCGCGATGATGCCGTCCTCCTGTAGGGCCCACTCGACGCACGCGCGCGTCGCTTCGGTCGCGATGCCCTGGCCACGCGACGAGTCCTCGATGCCGTAGCCGATCTCGGCGACGCCATCGGTCGGGCGGCCCTTGAACGCGACGCTGCCGATCACGCGCGGCGGATCCTCGCGGGTCAGCACCATCGTATCGCCCCACAGCCGGGTCTCCGGCGCGCAGCGAATCGCGGCGAGCGAGAAGGGGAACGCGCGCGAGACGAGATCATCATTTGGCCAGCTATCTGGAAACCTCGCGCCGGTCGGCCAGCCGAACCGCGCGATCGAACGATCGAGCGCGGCGTCGGCCTCTTGCTTGTCGTGCGCGAGCACGGCTTCGACCATCTCGAGCGTGATCGGTACGAGGCGCAGCCGAGCGGTCTCGATCGCCGGCATCTCAGGGCCCTGCCGCCGCGATGCCGACCATCAAGCCGACCATGCCGGGCCCATTGCCGATCATGCCGGCGCGAATATCGAAGTTGAACATCACCGAGCCGAGGTATTGATCGATCCCGACGCTGAATACGCCGCCGAAGAATTGTCGCTCGCCACTGACATCGCCGCCGGATTGGATCCGCTGGTTCGCGAGGAACAATTGGCCTCCGCCACGCAGCGTGAGGTAGCGCCGCACCGAGCTCCACGGGCGCAACCGGATGCCGAGCGTGAGATCCATCTGGACCGTGCGCAGCGTGTCGAAGTGCGCGGCGTCGCCGGTGTACATGAGGCCGAACAGCGTCGACCAGCGCAGCGTCCAGCCCCAGCGCCGCTCGGTCGTGGTCGGTTGCCACGAGACCTGCGCGCCGAACGCGGGGCCGTAGCCGAGGCGCTTGGAGTCCGCGCCCGCACCGGCGATCGTGCCGGCGGTGACGCCGATCGCACCGGAGGGTAGCGGCTCGGCATGCGCGAGTCCGGTCGTGCAGACCAGCGCGACGAGCAGCGCCCGCATCTAGAACTTCGAGGTGGTCGCGAGGAACGTCATCTTGTCGTTCGTCGCGCGCAGGCGACGCGACAGCGTGCGGACCCAGTTCCACAGCAGCTCGTACGCGAGGTCGCGATCGACGAACAGCAGGTCCTCGAGGTCGCGGCGGTTGACCACGAACAGCCGGCACTTCTCGTGACACATCGCGGTGGCCGAGCGCGGTGCATCGTCGATCAGCGACATCTCACCGAAGTACGCGCCGGGGCGCAGCACAGCGAGCGCCTCTTCCCCCATGCCCGGGACGATCCGGCTGATCCGGACCGCGCCCTCGACGATGAGGTAGAACTTGTCGCCAGGCTCGCCTTCGCCGAACACCTGCGCGTTCATCCGGTACTGCTCTTCGACGCCGATATCGACGACGCGGCGGAGGTGCCCTTGCGGCAGCCCCGAGAACAGATCGATCTGCGCGAGGATCTCGAGCGTCGACTTGCCTTTGAGGTCGAGCTCACCCGACTTGACCTCGCTATCCTCGTCTGCCATCTCCCCACAGCGTCCCACGCCCCCTCCGAAAACGCAAAAACGGCGCCTCCTTGCGGAGGACGCCGTTTCTCGACGCGACCAGGAGCTACTAGCCGACCTTGAGGACGAGCAAGAGCGCGATGATGAGCGCGTAGATCACGAGCGACTCGATGAGCGCGAGGCCGAGGATCATCGGACCGCGGATCTGGCCAGCGGCGCCCGGGTTGCGAGCGATGCCCTCGAGAGCGGCGCCAGCAGCACGACCCTGACCGATCGAACCACCGAGAGCGGCCAGGCCGATGGCGAGGCCCGACGCGAGCGCGATGATGCCGAAGTTCGACGCGAGGCCCTGGGCCTTCACGGCGGCAGCATCGGCGCCTTGCGCCGAGGCGAGCGTCGAGAACGCAGTGATGATGAACAGAGCGGCGAACGAAAAGAGGTGCTTGAGCTTCATGGTCTTTGTCTTTCTTACGGGCTGGTCGCGAAGGGGTTTTTAGAAACTTTTCCGTCGAGAATCAATGCTCTTCGTGCTCGATCGCCATGCCGATGTAGACCATCGCCAAGGAGCAGAACACGAGAGCCTGGATGATGCAGACGAGGAGGCCGAGGAGCAGGAACGGCAGCGGCACGAGTACCGGCACCAGGGCGAAGAAGCTCATCACCACCTTGTGGTCGGCCATCATGTTGCCCATGAGGCGAACGGCCAGCGAGATCGGCCGGGCGATGTGCGAGATGATCTCGATCGGCAGCATCAGCGGGATGAGCGGGATGCTGGGGCCGAGGAAGTGCTTGAAGTAGGAGAGGCCATGTTCCTTCACGCCGAAGTAATGCGTGAGGAAGAACACGAGCAACGCGATGCCGATGTTGGTCTTGAGGGTGTCGTTGGGCGAGATGAAGCCCGGCACGAGGCCGATCAGGTTGCCGAACAGGATGAACATCCACAGCGCGCCGATCAGCGGGAAGAAGCGCGCGGCGTTCTTCTCGCCCATCGCGCCTTCGACCATGCCGTAGACGGACTCGGCCGTGTACTCGAAGAAGTTGCGCATGTTCATCGTGCGCGACGGGACCATGCCCTTGTCGGCCGTGCTCTTGAGGCCCTTCGCGAACGCGAGGACGCCGAACAAGACGAACAGGAGGACGACGAGCTCGACGAGCACGTGCGTCATCGTCCAACCGCTCTCCTGGAACAGGAGCATCATCGGGTGGGTGCGACCGAGCGAGTGCTGCAAGCCCTCGTTGAGGTGGCGCCAACCGTCGAAGCGGTTGAGGTAGTCGAACCAGGTTCCGTGTTCACCCATCGGTGTTCTCTTGTTCGGTAATAGGCGTCGGAGTGACGGCCGAGTAAACCGTCTCGATCAGGATCGAAACGAGGAAGATGGAATAGCCGATCACGAAGGCAACTGCGTCGATCGGGAGCAGGAGAATTGCGATCGCCACCGCGCCCATCAGACCGACCATCTTGGGCAGCATCAGGTACGGCGCCGGGCCGGTCTCGCCGCGCGCCGCATCGGTCGTCCATTTGATGACCAGCTTGCGCAGGACGAAGAAGTTCGCGCAGGTCAGCGCGCAGCCGATCGCGAGGCCGAGGGCGATCCGGCTCGACTGCGTGAGGAAGCCGCCGACCGCCATCACCGCGCCGATGGCGTAGTTCAGGCGTTCGATGCGGAGCATCGACGGCTTAGCCACGACCGTTCTCCTTGTCTTCTGCATCGCCGGCGCGTTCGGCACGCTCGACCGCGCGCAGCACGTTGCGAAAGCCCGCGACGAGGCCGAGGACGAGCAGCACCAGCATCAACCACGGGGTCGTGCCGAGCCGGTTGTCGAGCCACATGCCGCCGAGCAGGCCCACGATCACGGCGATGCCGAGCTCGAGGCCGACCGAGCTCGCCGAGAGCGCGTTGTAGGCGCGCTTGGTCTTGCGCGCGGCCGGATCGAAGACTGTCGGCGCCGCCGGGGTCACGTCCTTGGGATGCTGTTCGGACATGGCCAAACCCTGCGACATTTCGCCGCTATGGGAAGGGACCGTATTCGCGGACTGCATCGTGGCCGGGCCCGAGTAACACAGCGCTTTTTCAGCGTCAATTGGTCTAGGCAGCCCCGAGACTCGTCAGCGCAATCTTCGCCGCTGCGATCACCTTGGCGAGATCTTCGTCGCTGTGGGCGAGCGACACGAACATCGCCTCGTACTGCGAAGGTGGCAGAAACACTCCAGCTTCTCGCATCGCGCGGAAGAACGCCGCGAACCGGGCGGTGTCGGAGGTTTTGGCGCTCACGTAGTCGGTCACGGGAGTGGCGGTGAAGAACAAGGTCAGCATCGAGCCGACCCGGTTGAGCTGGACCGGCACGTTCGCCGCCCGGGCCGCCGCCACGAGGCCGTCCTCGAGCGTCTTGCCGAGCTCTTCGAGCCGCTCGTAGGTGCCGGGGCGCGCGAGGATCTCGATCGCGGCGAGGCCTGCGGCCATCGCGACCGGGTTGCCCGACAGCGTGCCCGCTTGGTAGACCGGCCCGAGCGGCGCGAGCTTCTCCATGATGTCGCGCCGGCCGCCGAATGCCGCGGCGGGCAGGCCGCCGCCCACGATCTTGCCGAGGCACGTGAGATCGGGCGTGATGTTGTAGAGTTCCTGCGCGCCGCCGAAAGCAACGCGCATGCCGGTCATCACTTCATCGAAGATGAGGACCGTGCCGTGGGCAGCGGTGATCGCGCGC
>JANXOP010000439.1 GCA_025357755.1 Kofleriaceae bacterium
CGGTGGCGGCGCGGGCGACACCGAACCCGGTGGGTGTGGGGTCGTTGGTGACGTTGAACGAGTCGATCAGGGGTGGGGTCGGCCCGTTCAGTTATGCGTGGGCTGTGGTGTCGGTCCCGGCGGCGAGCGCGGCCGCGTTGAGTAGCACAACCGACGCGAACCCGACGTTCACGCCGGATGTGGCCGGCTCGTATCAGTTGTCGTTGACCGTGACCGACAGCATCGGACGCAGCTCCGCGCCAAGTCAGATCACCGTCCAGGCGACCATCTCCTGACGGGAGTCACGTCGGGCGTGCCCCATTTCGATTTCGCGCGACGCCCCTCATCCCGTGCCTGAAGTGTCACAGAACGCTTGCACCGGGCGTTCGCGATCGTGGCCCAGCGTCGGGTCCGGTGGGCTCGGATCGGGCAGTGACGGTGGGCCGTTGGTGTCCAGATCGCGTCGTTGTTCTAGGTGTTGGCGACTCCGACCCGAGCCGTGGAGGACGTCGCGATGTTGTCTTGGAGGTAACGGGCGGTTTGGTCGGCGGGTATGGCTGGGGAGTAGAGGTAGCCCTGGATCTGGGTGCATCCGAGTGCGGTGAGCGCGTCGGCTTGTTCGGGTTGTTCGACGCCTTCGGCGATGGTTTCGAGTCCGAGTGTTTGGGCGAGTTGCATGATGGCTTTCACGAACCCGTGGCCTTCGTCGGTGCGGACGATGTTGTCGATGAACCGTTTGTCGATTTTCAAGATGTCGATGGGGAGTTCCGCGAGCGCGGCGAAGGAGGAGTAACCGGTTCCGAAGTCGTCGATCGCGACGCGTATCCCGGTCGCGCGGACCTTCACCATCGTCGAACCGACGATCGCGACCGTCGAGCCGATCTCGTGGATTGCGCCCACCGCCGCCGCGCTGACCGAGCCCGCCTCCGCGTCGCCCAGCCTGATCGGCCTGATCGGGCGAGACGATCGTGCCGTCCTCACCCGGAAACTGCGTCTGATACGAATCGTCGAGGAGCTCTGCGCGCGCCTTCTCGATGCGCGCGCTATCCGCGGCGTACGCCGAACCTCCGAACCCCACCACCAGGGCCCACACAGCGACGACACGCGCCACGGGGCTAACTTCGCACGACACGGGGCACTTCGCCGGGAAGAGCCCGCAGATTATCTCCGGTCGCAGGAATTCATGACCTCGGTGAGCTTTGCGTGCAGAAAGTCGCGCACGGCGGCCACGCGGGCCGGCACGTACGAAGCGGAGGGCATCACGAGGCTCAGCGGCGCTCCCTTCATGGTGTGATCGGCCAGCACGCGCTCGAGGTCCGGATCGTTCGCGGCGATGAAGATCGGAATCGGGCCGATGCCGAGGCCGGCGTCGAGCGCGCGCGACATGAACCAGAAATCGTCGATGCTCGCGACGCCCTCGACCTCGATCGAGGCAGCCTTCGGCTGTTCGAACTGCCAGGTCGCCTTTCCGTTGCGACCGCGGAACAACACGCAATCGTGGTCGGCGAGCTCGGCGAGCTTCTTCGGCTTGCCGCGCTTCTTGAGGTACGTCTTCGCCGCGTACAACGCCATGTTCGATTGGCCGACCTTCTTGGCGATCAGCGACGAGTCCGCGAGGTTGCCAGCGCGGATCCCGAGATCGACGCCCTCGGCGACGAGATCGACGGCGCGGCTCGTGAGGATCAGCTCGACGTGGATCGAAGGCATCTTCGCGCGGAGCTCGACGAGCATCTGTGGCACACCCATCATCGCGGCATCCGGATTCGCGGTGACCCGCACGATGCCGCCCGGATCTTTGCCTTGCTCGCGGACCGCCTCGACCGCTTCTTCGAGCGCACCGACCGCGCCCCGCACGCGCTCGTAGAGCTCGCGCCCGGCATCGGTGACGCCGCGCTGCCGGGTCGTGCGCTGGATCAGGCGGACGCCTAGCCCCTTCTCGAGCCGAGCGATGCCGCGGGTGACCGAAGACTTCGGCAGCCCCATCACCTTCGCGGCCGACGTGAAGCTGCCGTGCTCGACGACACGGGCGAACAGAGCGAGGTCGTTGTAGTCCAAATTATACTCATTCTAGCAACAAGCCGTTGCTCTGTTGCGGTCTTGTAGCCGGCTGCCTGAAGGCGCAACTTGCGGTCATGACTCGCTACACCATCGATGGCTCGCACTCGACCGCGGAATTCTCGGTCCGTCACCTCATGATCACGAACGTGAAAGGTCGCTTCAGCACGATCTCGGGCACCGTCGACTTCGACGCGAAGAACCCGGAAGCGTCGAAGATCAGCGTCACGATCGACGCGAGCTCGATCGACACCCGCGACGAGAAGCGCGACGCGCACCTCAAAAGCGCGGACTTCTTCGAGACCGAGAAGTATCCGACGATCACGTTCACGTCGACGAAGGTCGAGAAGTCGGGTGATGGGTTCAAGGCGACCGGCGATCTCACGATGCACGGCGTGACCGCGCCCGTGACGCTCGAGGTCGAGGGCCCGACCGCCGAGCAGAAGGATCCGTGGGGCAACCAGCGCGCGGGTGCCTCGGCGACCGCGAAGATCAACCGCAAGGACTGGGGGCTGCACTGGAACGGTGCGCTCGAGGCTGGTGGCGTGCTCGTCGGTGAGCAGGTCAAGCTCGAGATCGACATCTCGATGATCGCAGCGGCCGCGGTCTAGTCACAGATTGCAGGCCGGCGCGACGACGAGCACGTTGTCGAAGCGCGCCCGCCCCGGCTGCGACACCGGATTGTAGGTGCCCGCACCGAGGTCCACGTGGAGCTGGGTCACGGGCAGCAAGGCCACCGTGGTGCCGAGGCTCGCCCACTCGTCGGGCGCTTCTTTCGTGGCGACCTCCCACGCCATTTGATTCATCTCTGCATCGTGGCGGAAGCGTAGCCAGTGAAACGAGGACGCGAGGTACGTCGTCGATTTGACCAACGTGTCGCCGCCAGCCATGCGCAGGCGAGCGGTGACCGCGCCGAGCAGGATGCTGAACTGGTAGCGGTTGGCCGCGTCGACCTCGATGTAGAACTGGGTCTCGCTCGGCGCATCCGACTGCTGGAGGGTCGGCTCGAGGAGCTCGACGATCACCTGGCCGTCGGTCAGGTCGAACTTCGAGGTCGACCGGATGCTGTTGTAGTTCGAGCCGGTCTCGTCAGCCTGCGCCGCGATCACGAGCTCGTGCTCGGTCACCGAGATGGTCGGTGCGCGCGGCGCTGCCGAGGCCACGGTCCAGCTCGCGGGGTCGACCGAGGTGCCGTCGAAGCCCTCGGCGAAGCAGTGGGGCGGCAGGGGCCGCGCGTCGATGTTCGCATCCGGCGCTAACTCGTTGATTTTGAACAGCTGATCGCAGCTCGGCAGGAGCAGCAATAGCAGGTAACGAGCCCCGATCACTCCCTGTTATATCACCGCTTTAGGTAGCTTGCTCACCATGGAGAACGCGTGGTAGATCGCTGCGGTTCGGGTTTTCCGAGCAAATACTCACCGCACCGGAGCTTCTTGGTCGTGGCCCTCACAGATGGGGGTTTCCAGGCAGCGACGATGGTGCGGGTGGCACACAACGAAGGACTGACAAATGGAAACGATGCAAGAAGCGATGGGGACGAACCCCATCTCGATGCGCGCACTGCTCGAAGCAGGCGTGCACTTCGGTCACAATACGGGTCGCTGGAACCCGAAGATGAAGCAGTACATCTTCGGTGCTCGCAACGGCATCCACATCATCGACCTGCAGCACACGGTGAAGCTGTTCCGCCAGGCGTTCAACGCCGTGGTCGAGTGCACCAGCCGCGGTGACACCGTCCTCTTCGTCGGTACGAAGAAGCAGGCGCAGGAAGTGATCGTCGAAGAGGCTGGCCGCTCGGGTCAGCACTACGTCACCCAGCGTTGGCTCGGTGGCACGCTCACGAACTTCAAGACCGTGAAGGGCTCGCTCGAGCGTCTCCGCGGTCTCGACAAGATGGAAGAAGACGGCACGCTGTTCGCGCTCCACAAGCGCGAGCAGGTGATGATCAAGCGCGATCGCGACAAACTCATGAAGTCGCTCGGCGGCATCAAGGGCATGTCGAAGCTCCCGGGCATGATGTTCGTCATCGATCCGCACAAGGAACACATCGCCGTCGAAGAAGCGCGCCGCCTGGAGATCCCGGTCGTCGCGATCACCGACACGAACTGCGATCCGGATCAGATCGACTACGTCATCCCGGGTAACGACGACGCGATCCGCGCGATCAAGCTGTTCGCAGCGAAGATCGCCGATGCCGCGATCATCGGTAACAAGGTCTGGAAAGAGACCGCGCGTCACCGTGGCGCGAAAGAAGAGCAGGAAGGCGAGCGCGTCATCCATGTCTCGTCGGGCGGCGATGGTCCGCGCGTCGAGATCTCGACCGGTGGCGCCATGTTCAACCCCGAGGCCTCGGCCTCGCCGGACGCAACGGAGTAAGCACCATGGAAGTCACAGCTACCCTGATCAAGGATCTGCGCGAGCGCACGGGCGCCGGCATGGCGGACTGCAAGAAGGCGCTTGTCGAAGTCGCTGGCGACATGGACAAGGCGATCGACTATCTGCGCACCAAGGGTCTCGCGAAGGCCGCCAAGAAGGCGGGTCGCGAGGCGACGGAAGGCGCGGTCGTCTCGTACATCCACGGCGGCGGTCGCATCGGCGTCCTCGTCGAGATCAACTGCGAGACCGACTTCGTTGCTCGCAACGAGGACTTCCAAGCGTTCACGCGCGACGTCTCGCTGCAGATCGCAGCGATGGCGCCGATGTTCGTCCACTCGGACGAAGTCGGTGAAGAAGTCATCGCGAAGGAGCGCGCCGTGCTCCTCGCGAAGGCGCTCGAGTCGGGTAAGACCGAGACCGTCGTCCAGAAGATGGTCGACGGCCAGATCTCGAAGTGGAAGAAGGAGATCTGCCTCATGGACCAACCGTTCGTGAAGGATCCTGACAAGACCATCAACGACCTGCAGCAGACGTTGATCGCGAAGATCGGCGAGAACATCAAGGTTCGCCGCTTCACGCGCTTCGAGCTCGGTGAAGGCCTCGACAAGAAGAAGAACGACTTCGCCGCTGAAGTCGCGCAGCAAGCCGGCCTGGCCTGAATCAATTTCACGGCTAACCGAAGACGGCGTCCTCGGGACGCCGTTTTTTTTTCATTTTGGGTACGACCACCGTTCGGCTGGGAGCTCTCGAGAACATGAAACGCTGGCGTGCGATCCCTGTCGTATTCCGGATCGCGTTGATCCTGCAGCTCGTCGCGATCTCGGTCGATCTATCGGCCCGGCTCGATCACGGCGATCTCTGGTTCAAGCTCGCTCTGGTGACGAGCGGCCTGCGTTTCGCGAGCGAAGCGCTGTTCCTGTTCGGCGCGTTCGAGCTATCGCGGCTCCTCGTCGGGCGCGCAGGCCACGCCGCGAAGCTCGCTGCCATGGCGTGGGGCGGGGTCGTCGTGATGTCGTTCGTGTTCATGGTGCTGCAGTGCGAGCCGAGCTGGATGGCGCCCATGAGTGCGTACCTCGGCTGGATCTGGCTCGCGATCATGGCGAGCATCGGCGTTTTCCTCGCCGCGGCCGCGTGGCGCGCGCCCGGCGTTGCCGTGGCATGCGGGCTGGTCTGGATCGCGAGTCACTTGCCGGTCGGCTGGTTCAGCTTCGGCGGGCTCACGTACGAGGTGCTCGAGGCGGCGAGCCAGACCGTCGCGGTGTTCGCGCTGCTCGGCCTCGCGCTTGCCGCCGTGGGCGACGTCCCCGAGGGCTTCACGATCCCTGCGCCGCAGCGCGCACGTACCGGCCTCACGCGGACCGCGAGCTCGTTGTGGTTGCGCATCGGCGCGCTGATCGTGGTGCCCGTACTCATGGTCGTGCTTGTTGGAGGCGATGGCCACAACGCTGGCAAGTTGCTCGGCTACGCCACCGCCGTCGCAGGGGCGATCAACTTCCTGGCGTTCACGCTCCTCGGCCTTGGCGCGCTCGATGTCGCTGGCTCGCAGCATCCCGAGGTCCGGCGCTGGCCATTCCTCTTCGCTGCGATCGCGAGCTTGTGGTGTGGCGGCGTGATGCTCGCGCAAGTGCCAATGCTGTACATGCTGTCGAGCCCCGATCGCAGCGGCGATGCCTCGATCGCGACGACCTTCGCGATCGCTCTACCGCTCGTGGCGACGACGTCGATGATCGCCATGGCCATCGCGATCGGCGGCTTCGCAGATCGCCTCGGGCACCAGGAGCTCGCAGCTCGCGGCCAGCGCACCGCGCTGCAAATCGGGATGCTCCAGCTCGGCGTCCTCGCGATCACGAACCTGATCGTGCCCGAGGTCCACAGCGCGGGGACGTACTTGGTCGTCGTGATCGGCGCGCTGGTGTGCGGCGTGGTCGCGACGATCAATCTCGCGCGCCTCGCGAACGACGCGAGCACACTCGTAGAGCCGCCACCCATGGCGCCAACGGCGAAGGTGGTCTAGCGTGACGGCGAAGTCCCCGATCCGAAGTGGTAAGCGCTGAGCTTTAACTGGTTCACGGAGCCCGAGAAGCCGAGCACGGCGCGATCGGCACCCGCCGCACCTGCCGCGACCATCAACGGGATCAGGTGCTCTTCGCGCGGATGCACGGCGCGCGCGCTCGGTGCCTTCGTCCACTCGGCCAGCTTGCGGTCACGCTCGGTCGGCTCGGCGAGGACCGTCGCCTGTAGCCAGGTGTCGAAGGCATCAGCCGCCGGCGCGGCACTCGCGTGCAATGCGCGCAGGTTGTGATAGCTCATGCCGCTCGCGACGATGAAGACGCCTTCGTCGCGGAGTGGCGCGAGGGCACGCCCGAGCGAGAGGTGCAGCGACGGATCCAGTCCGGTCACCATCGAGAGCTGCAACACCGGAATCTTCGGATCCGGATAGGCGAGCTTCAACGGCACGAACGTGCCGTGATCGAAGCCGCGCTCGGCATCGTCCGCGCTTGGCATCCCGTGGAGCTCCAGCAGCTCGCGAACGCGAGCGGCGAGCGCGGGCGCACCTGGCGCGGGCCACTGGATCGCGTACGACTCCTCCGGAAAGCCGTAGTAGTCGTACAGCATCGGCGGATGCGGGTGGGTCATCAGCGTCGGCCGGGATTCTTCCCAGTGCGCGGAGACCACGAGGATCGCTTTCGGAGGCTCCGGAACGATCGCGCCGAGGTTTTCGAGATACGAGCGCAGCGAGCCGAGCTCTTGCTTGGTCCCGAACGGAACGTGGACCCACGGCCAAGGCCCGCCGCCGTGAGGAATGTAAACCGTGGGCATCCGCATCCCGTCACTGTGGTGCTTGCTCGACGATGATCCAACGAGCACGAACGCAAAACTGTTGTGCCGGGGGTGGTCCATCGCGGTCGCATAAGTACGGCGCAGGCCATCTGAAATCAGAATTGTTGGAGGACGCGCGCGACATTTCAGCGGTCGCGGTCTACCTGCCTTGAAAGGTCGTTCCCATGCGCAACTTCATCACTCTCGGCGCGCTCTCCGCCGCTCTCCTTCTTGCCGCCTGCCTCGGCAGCTCACCCGCGACCTCCGGCCAGCGTCACTCGCTCTCGCAAGGAGGTACGTGCGGCGATGGGGTTTGTGATCCGGACGAGACCCACGACACGTGTGCGAACGACTGTTGCGAGTTGTCGTCGCAAGGCTCGGCCGGTAGCGGTAGCGGCTACGGATCGGGCGAAGGCTCCGGTAGCGGCTACGGATCCGGTGACGGCAGCGGCTACGGCTCCGGTAGCGGTTCCGGAGGCGGCAGCGGGTCCGGATCCGGAGGCGGCAGCGGGTACGGCTCCGGATCCGGAGCTGGCGCGAGCTGCGAGGCGCAATGCGGCAACGGCTTCTGCGACGGCAACGAGACCCACGCGTCGTGCCCGTCCGATTGTTGCGAGACCACCGGCGACGGCTACTGCGTCGCGCAGTGCGGCAACGGGTTTTGCGAGGCGGGTGAAGATCACGCCTCGTGCCCCGGTGACTGTTGCATCACGGACGACCACGGCGCCTGCGCCGCTCAGTGCGGCAACGGGTTTTGCGAGGCGGGTGAGGATCACGCCTCGTGCCCGGCTGACTGCTGCGTCACCGACGACCACGGTGCCTGCGCCGCGGCCTGTGGCAACGGCTTCTGCGAGGCCGGCGAGACCGCGGCGTCATGCCCGGCCGATTGCCACTGACCGGGAACGGAAGTTGCGAGACAGTCGCTGCATGCTCCCCGCGATGACTCCCACGCCGATCGAGCCGTGGGCGCTCGCGCGTGCGGCGTATCCGGGCTTGCCCGACGATCGCGAGGCCTTCTTCGCGTTCGCCGCGGAGCGCTCCGCGCTGCACATCGAGGACCTGTACCTGGTCTGGGCATGCAGTCTCGGCGATCCGGCCGCGCTCGCTGCCTTCGAGCGCGACATCGCGCCGGCGATCACGCGCGCCCTCGCGAGCTTCACCGATCGGCAAGAGATCGTGCAGATGCTGCGCGAGCAGATGCTCGTGAGGATCAGCGATCGCGTTGGCATCGTGGCCTACGATGGCCGCGCTCCCCTCGCGGTGTGGTTGCGCGTTTGTGCGACGAGGATCGGCCTGCGCGAGCAGGCCAAGGCGCGCCGGCCGAGCTCGAGCGAGCCGCTCGAGCAGCGCCTCGACGAGCTCGCGCCGGGCGTTCCCGATCCGCAGCTCGCATATCTGCG
>JANXOP010000017.1 GCA_025357755.1 Kofleriaceae bacterium
CGAGCGTGCCGCAGTGGCCGACCCAGACGGCGCCCTTCGCATCGCGAAGGAACCGCGCGTGTGGTCGCGACGATCCGGGCTCGAGCGCGAGGTTGAGCTGCACGCTCGGCCAGATGTTCGAACGTCCTTTTGGATCACCGACGCCGAACGCATTGCGATAGCGATTCTCGAGCGTGTGCGCGGCCAACCAGATCGCGTGATCCGGAAGATACAGCGTCGGGATCGAGCCCTCGCGAAAGCGGACGGTCAGGCGCTTCGCCCGTTGCGTGCGGAACAGGCGGACGAGCTCGCGGTTCGTGTGGGTGTGATCGGTGCGCGAGCGCAGCGTCGTGAAGCGCATGAGTCCCACCATGCACCGCCGGCGTGCGACGGCAAGTCGCGGATCCCAGCCGGACCGGTTGGTGCGCGCCTGGTTGCCACATCCCGCCGTGAATCGGCTAGACATGGGGCCTTGATCAACCACATCTATCTGCTCGTCGCGGGCGTACTCGCGTACATCGCGACGCGCACCCACGGGGCCGTCATGTGGGTGGTGTGGTGGCTCGCGGCGGTGCTGGTC
Source organism: Kofleriaceae bacterium (assembly GCA_025357755.1). Taxonomy (GTDB): domain Bacteria; phylum Myxococcota_A; class Polyangia; order Haliangiales; family Haliangiaceae; genus JABFXX01. The sequence goes on from JANXOP010000017.1 coordinate 560, forward strand.
GCCGGCTGGGGGGTCTACTTCATCTCCGCGCCGCGCGCCTTCGGCAAGCGCAGCGACGGCACACTGCCCTGGTATGCGTGGCTCGTGTGGGGGCCGCTGTTTGTCTGGCAGTGGATCGGTCACGAATTTGTCCGCGCGTTCTCGAAAGAGCCGGTCGCGAACGAGGTCGCGCCGGGCATCTGGGTCGGGCGCCGGCCGCGCGCGAGCGAGCTTCCGCCGGGCATCGCGATCGTGGTGGACCTGTGCGCGGAGATGGGTGTCAAGCGAGACGTCAGCGTGGGCCGCGAGTACCTCACGATCCCGACGCTCGATGCGCGCGCTCCGACACCACCGCAGATCGCGATGGCGGTCGATCGCGTGCTCGCGGCGAGCGGCCCGGCGTTCATCCACTGCGCGTTCGGTCATGGCCGATCGGCAACGGTCGCAGCGGCCGTGCTGGTGCGGCGGGGCGACAGCACGCTCGAGGATGTCGAGGCACGGATGAAGGCGATCCGGCCGCGCATCGGCCTCAACGCGAAGCAGCGCGCCGCACTCGCCGCAGCATGTAGCCTTAGCTCGTGATGACGAGCGCGCGCAGTGTCTCCGCGAAGCCCCACGCTTGCGCGATAGAACCGCGCGGCGTGACGCTTGCCGAGCGCCGAGCGTCTCGGCACGAATCCGCAGTAGGCACTATCCAACGCTCGTGATCACGAGCGCGCGTAGCGTCTCCGCGACGCCCCACGCTTGCGCGATACAACCGCGCGGCGTGTACGGCTCGATCGCATCGAACACCTCGGAGATCGATCCGATGCACGCCTCGCCGAGGTGCGCGATCAAGCCTTCGAGCTGCGCACGCGTGGCCGGCTTCTGATCCGGGTACACACGCATGCGCGCATCGACGTACGAGCCGATCAACCAGCTCCACACGGTGCCCTGGTGATACGCGGCATCGCGCGCGCGCAGGTCACCGTCGTAGGTGGGCTTGAACTCGGGGTCGCTGGGCGCGAGTGATCGCTGACCCACGGGCGTGAGCAGGTGCTGCTCGACGACGCCGAGGATCGCGGCCCACCGCGCAGGATCGAGGACCGGGTTCGCGAGTGACAGCGCGAATAACTGATTCGGTCGGCACGCCGGATCATCTCCGTGCTCGCCATCGACCACGTCGAACAGATAGCCGGTCGCCGGATTCCAGAACCGCTTCCCGAACGAAGCCTTCGCGCGCTCGGCATGCCCCGCGAGCTCTTGCGCGCCCGCGACATCGCCGGTGCGCTGGAGCCAACCGACCATCAAGCAGAGCGCGTTGTACCAGAGCGCGTTGATCTCGACGGGCTTGCCGCGCCTCGGCGTGACGACCCAGTCATCGCACTTCGCATCCATCCACGTGAGCTGGTAGCCCTCGGCACCCTCGCGAAGCAGGCCATCCACCGGGTCGACGCCGATGCCGAACTTGGTACCGGCGAGGTGCTTCGCGATGATCTCGCGCAGCGTCGGTAAGAGCTCGGTGAGCGTCGCGTCGTCGTTCGCGGTGCGGAGGTAGCGATCGATCGCGTGGAAGAACCACAGCGTCGCGTCCGCGGTGTGGTAGAGCCCCGCCGCTTTGCCTTCCGGAAACATGTTCGGGATGAGCCCGTCCTTCACATACTGGCCGAACGTGCGGAGGATGTAGCCCGCCTCCTCGTGGCGACCCGTGGTGAGCGTCAGTCCCTCGAGGCTGATCATCGTGTCGCGGCCCCAGTCGGTGAACCAGTGATAGCCGGCGATCACGGTGCGGACCTCGTCGCCGGCAGCGCGCGCGCGTGCGGCGTCCTCCACCCGGCTGGCCGGCGTGATGATGAACTGGTCGGCAGCGAGCACGAGCTCCGCGGCCATGCCGTGCTGCGCTTTCGGATCGGACTGGGCGAGCAGGCGCTCGCGACGAACGCCCTCCGCGCTCTGCGCCTCCCGCGGGGTGAGCGCGAGCATCGTCTCCCACGACTCGGTCGAGGCGGTGAGCGCGACGTCCTTTCCCTTCGCGAGATCCGCGCGAAAGAAGCCGGGGCTCCACAGCGCGCCGACGTGGTCGTAGCCGCGCGCCTTCTCGATTCGATACGTGAGGTTG
>JANXOP010000354.1 GCA_025357755.1 Kofleriaceae bacterium
ATCGCCGGCCGCCAACATCGCGCTCGAATATGTGCACTTCGTACATGTATCCGGACTGCGTTGCGTTGGCGATCGATCTTCGTCGCAAACGACCGTCAACCAGTAATCCGCAGCACCCGGTTCTGCGAAGGTAGGGCTAGAAGCACTGGCCGCGCACATCGCTGAGGGCGCGAACGGCTTCAAAGCCGCGAAGCCCGATACGAAAGCGTTGATGGCCTTCGCCAGGCGATTCGGATGGCAGCCGGCGGCAGAGCTCGCCGAATGGAATGCGGCGTTGCCGACGTATCGCAACATCGCGATGGAGATCAGTGACGTGTGGATGCTCGGCACCTCACTCTCCGACGCACGGTTCGAGATCAACGAGGCGGCCTCGACGTTACTCCTGTGCACGGGGCTCCTGCGGTTCGGCTCCGATCCGAGCGGCGACACCGCGTTCGTCGTGACCCTGCCTGGCGCGACCGCGCCAGTGCATGCGTACGATCACGAGACCGGCGAGCTCGATGCAGGCGACTACCCCTCGCTCGCGAACTTCGTCGCGGCTTCGTGGGGGAAGGCCAAGCGCGCGAAGCTCGTCAAGCGCCCGCCGCTCGAAGACGCGCACGTGCTGTTCGAGCGCATGAAGTGGCTGTGGATGCTGCCGTCGGGGGAGCCCGGCTATCGCTTCGCCGCGGACATGGCGCACGCACCACGCTTCGAGGCGTGGCTCGTCGAGAAGCAGGCTCTCACCCCGGTGCTCGCGAACTACTGGCTCCTCGCGCACTACTTTCTCGGCAACGACGCCGCGTGCACCGAAGCCATCGCACTCGCCGCGAAGCTACCCGGTGAAGCCACCGCCGAGCTCGCCAAACTCGTCGGAGCTCTCCTGGCCGCGCCGACGAGAGCAACGCTCGGCAAGCTCGCACCAAGAACGCTCGCCGAGCTGCGCGCCGCAGCGCGCAAGAATGCCGACGAGGCGTTGCTGGAGCCGACGGCGCGCGAAGCGGTCGCGCAGACGCGCTCCATCGGCACCGCGGCCGATCCAACACACCTCGCGCAGCGCCTCGGCGAAGGCTGGGCCCTGTTCGCCGAATTCCCGGACGACGTCGCCGCGCACGACCAGCTCCTCGCCGCGCTCGCCAACAACGACCCCGCGCTCGCCCATGTCGTCGAGAAGTATCGCCGAGCGCGCGAGAGCAGCGACGTCCACGACGTCTGGCCCGGCAAGTACGATCCTGCGAAGAACTTCGATGCGCGCCTCGCGCCCGCGATCGGTGCCGCGTTTCGCGCCGGCCTTGCGTTCGATGCCGCGCACGCGCGCGCAGCACCATCGCTCGTCAACACCCTCGCACACCTCGACGACGACCATGCGATGACCGCATTCGCGGCCGCGATCGAAGCCTGCACGATCGACGACGAACGGCTGCCCTACGTCGTCAAGGCCATCGCTGCGAGCACCCATGCCCGCGCACGAGCCATCCAGCGGCGTGCGGCGTGGAAATATTTCGACACTCTCGCGGTAACCAAGAAGTCGCTCGAGAAGACCGCAGCCGAAGGTCTGACGCTCGACAACATGCATCGCTCGCATAACCACCTGATCGGCGCGGTGGCCAACGCGATCCGCACCGCTGACGAAGACTCCGAGAAGCTCGTCGACAAGATCTGTGCCTCGAGCGCCCAGTGGGGCGTCATCGAACCGCTACTCTCCGTCGTCTTCTCCTACGTGAGCGCCAAACGACTCGAGCGCCACACCGACGTCGTCGCGGGCTACCTCGAAGCGATCTTCGCGCTCGAACGCGAGAACTTCTCGACCACGCTGCACTACACCGCCGCCGAGGCAGCGCTCGCGTATGCCAAGCTCGCTCCGCAAGCCGCGGAGCCAATGCTTCGGAAGGTCCTCGCCGCCGCGGGCGACCCGCTCGCGCGAACGCGCAGCGCGAGCAAATCACGCCAGATGACCCTCGACAAGCTCGCCGCGGCGCTCGCAGGCCTACTCGTGTTGGCACCCGACGACGCCACCGTGCGCGCTTGGACCGAGCGCATCCTTGGCGGTCGCGTCGGTTGGGACCGTAGCTACGGCCCGCTGCGAGGGGTTATCGAGGCGAAGCTCGCCGTCGCGAGGCCGTGGATCCTCTACCACCTTTACGACACCGCAAGCTCCAACCACATCGGCGAGAAGGCCAACATCATGCGCGCTGCTGCGCGCGCGCTCGTCGCGCTTGGCGCTGCCGAACCGCCGCGCTTCGATACTACCGACCAATTCGCGAGCAAGCGCCCAGACGCTGAGCTCGTCGTTGCCCTCGGCGAGCCGCAACGTCACCTGACCGACTATGTCTTCAAGCGCATCGTCGAACGAGAGCTACGCTCGGCCGCAATCGTGACCGCTACCGAAGTCATCTTGCGCGACGTGTATCGCTTCAGCACCGACGACATCGAGCGACATACCTGTGCCGAGCGCGTCGAAGGTCTCAAGTGCATGATCGCGCAAGGCGAGTCCGCCCTGCCCGCCGTCTCGCGCCTTCTCGACCTGCCGCACATGGCCGGGAGCGACAAGACCGTCATCCTGATCGTCGCGGGCGCGATCGCGAACATCGTCGTGGTCCTCGCCGAACTCGCGGCGGCATCGCCCGACGAGCTCCTCGCGATGCTCGAGCTCGACACCATCGAGCCTCGCCACCTCGCGCACCTCGACATTCTTGCCGCCTACGCGCTCGCAACCCTCGGTGTCCGCGCTCACGTTTCGGTCGAAGCCGCGATCCGCTGGCGCTTCGGCCTGATCTGCGAGGGCGTCGACCACTGGCTCCCACAAGACGCCGTCGCGATCGGCCTCGCGCGCCTTGCAACTCGGCTTCCTGACGGGCCCACGCTGCTCGCCGAGCTCGCCGTGCTCGCCAACTACCACTCGCGAGAGCTCGTCAAAGCAGCGCGCGCGCACGTGCCCGGCGCGCTAGATGACATCCCCGATGACCTCGCGCTCGAAGTCGATCCGGACCGCGGCGCGAGACGCATCTCGATCGTCGTCGCCGCGTCCGAGCTCGTCATCGCCTACGCCGCAACCGACGTCCACTGCCAAGGCATCATTCAGAATAACGCCTTCGAGCACGCCGGCACCATCGTGACAACCTCGGCCGAGGTGTCGCGCAGCACGGCGCGAGCACTTGCCAAGACCTTCGCGTTGCTCGGCTTCGCGCGCAAAGCGGTGAAGTTGGAGAAGAGCTCGTCCTCTCCAAAAAAGCCTGCAAGGGGACCGGCACTGAAAGCGCCCCCGAAAAAAGGGTAGACCGACTCCGCATCGACGTATCTCGGGTGGCTACACCTCGCCCCGAGGGGCATCGAGACGTTGGTCCGCACCGTCGGGTTCGCGTGATTTGACCATGTAACAGTCCACGCTGACTGTTTCCGCGGTACACCTCGGGACATGGATTTCGCTCTGGACGACGACCAGCAGCTGATCACCGAGACCGTGCGGCGGTTCTCCGATCGCGACCTTCGCGCGTGGGCGGCCGATGCCGATCGCGCGGGAGCTGCGCCCGATCGGTTCGCGCACGCGGCCGGCGAGCTCGGCTTCTTCCTCGATGCGGTGCCCGCCGAGGCCGGTGGCCTGCTCGAGGGCGAGTACTCGCACACCACGCGCGCGTTGCGCGGCTACGAGCTCGGCCGCGGCTGCGCGGCGCTCGCGGCGCTCTGCGAATGTAACGTCGAGCCGGCCCTCGCGACGAACCGGTGGGGCTCGGCCGCGGCGAAGCAGGCGCTATTCACGGCGCTCGCCGCGGGCGGGCTCGCGTCGTTCATCAACGATGCGCGCGGCGCGTTGACCACGGTGGTCGAAGGTAACGACGTCCGGGTCAGCGGCAAGCTGCTCGGTCCCACGCTCGCGGTCGCGAAGTTCGCGCTCGTCGCGACCGAAGGGCTCGTCGCCCTCGTCGCGCTCGCAGGCGCGAAGCCGTTCACGCCGAGCGGTTGGCGCGCCGCAAAGTGGGGCACGGTCGAGCTCGTATCCCAGCACGTCCCCGCCGACTTCATCCTCGCGCGCGGGCCCGCAGCCGCCGAGGTCGCCACGACGATCTTGTCCTGGGCCCGGGTCTCGCTCGCCGCGCGTGCGGTCGGCGTCTCGGTCGGTGCGATGGAGTACGCCGAGAAGTACGCCGCGGAGCGCGTCCAGTTTGGCCAAGCGATCGGTACGTTCGAATCGCTGATCCGCTTGCGCGATGACGCGCTCACCACGGCGGCCGCCGCGCGCATGCTCGTGCTCTATGCCGCGTGGCAGCTCGACAAGCAGCTCCCCGCTGCGCACGACACGGCGAGCCGCGCGCGCGTGATCGCGGGCGATTGCGTCGCGAAGACGACGGTCGATGCGGTCCAGATCTACGGTGGCTACGGATTCGTGAACGACTATCCCGTCGAGAAGTTGATGCGCGATTCGCGCGCCTTCGAGGCGCTCCTCGGCGACGAACGGTTCGGTCGCGTCCTCGCACAGAAGGTGGCCTGAGATGGATCTCTTTCATAACCAACCGCTCTACGCCGGCGTGCGCCAGATGCTGAACGCGTTCGCGAAGCAACAGATGCGACCGATCGCGATCCAGCACGATCGAGAAGAGTCGATGCCGTGGGCGCTGATCAAGGCGGCCGCACCGCTCGGGCTCTCGCAGACCGCGGTGATCGATGGGCGCAAGCGCCTCACTGGCATCGACGAGGATCCCGATCCCACCAAGCCCAAGTCGCAAGCCCGGCTCGGCGTCGTCGGCTCCGAAGAGCTCGCGTGGGGCTGCGCCGGCATCGCGCTCGCGATCGCGGGCTCGGGCCTCGCGGCCTCGCCAGTCGCGCGCATGGGGACCGAGGAACAGAAGAGCGAGTTCCGCCGCCTACTCAAGGGCGATGACGACAAGGGTCACGTCAAGGTCGCCGCGATGGCGCTGTCCGAGCCGAGCACGGGCTCGGATATCTCGGGCCTCAAGACCACCGCGCAGAAGGACGGCAACCACTACGTGTTGCGCGGTTCGAAGCAGTGGATCACGAATGGCAAGTCCGCAGCGGTCTACGTCGTGTGGGCGAACACCGATCCGGCCGCGGGTCGCGCCGGCGTGCGCGGCTTCATCGTCGCGCGCGAGACGCCGGGCCTCGTCCCCGGTCGCAAGGAGACCAAGCTCGGCATCCGCGCCTCGGAGACCGCGCAGGTTCACTTCGAGGACTGCCGCGTCCATCAAGACATGATGCTCGGCTCGCCGCCCACGCCCGAGGCTGCGTCGGGTGGCTTGTCCGATACCAAGAAGATGCTCGATGGAACGCGCCCGGCGGTCGCCGCCCAAGCGGTCGGCATCGCGCGCGCCGCGTACGAGTTCTTGCTCGAGCGGATCCAGGCGACCTCTCTGCACGGGACGCCGATGGCGTCGCACCAGCACATCATGTTCGAGCTCGCCGAGATGAACATGGAGATCCACGCGTCTCGCTTGCTCGCGCATCGCGCGGCGTGGCTCGCCGATCATCATCAGGAGAATGTCGCCGAAGCCTCGATGGCGAAGGCGCATGCGGCGCGCACCGCGCAGATGGTCACGTCACGCGCGATGGTGCTGCTCGGCGAAGAAGCGCTCGAGCCCGGCCACCCCGTCGAGAAGTGGTATCGCGACGCGAAGATCTACGACATCTTCGAGGGCACAGGGCAGATCCAGCGCCGCATCATCTCGCGCGCGATGACCGGCCAGAACCCGACGTAGCTAGCAGGCCGACGAACCGACGTACTGGCCCGGCGTCGTGCCGACGAGCCGGCGAAAGTGGCGATTGAGCTGGCTCTGATCGTAGAGCCCGACCTGCGGTGCGATCTCGCTCGGGCGCACGCCAGCGCTGAGGAGCTCCTTCGCGCGCATGATCCGCAGGCGCGTGAGGTAGGCGTGCGGGGGAATCCCGATCTGCGTGCGAAAGGCGCGGCACAGATGAAACTTGTCGAGGCCTGCGTGGGCCGCGAGATCGTCGAGCTTGATCACCTCGGAGAGCTGCGCGCGCAACATCTCGATCGCGCGGCGCACAGGTCGCGTCAGATCAAGCGTCGCATTCCCGAGCGAGCTGAAGGCGACGATCGCTTCGGTCGTCATCACCTCGAGCGCGAGCCCCTCCACGCCCGCATCGACCGCATCGTGCAGGCGATGAAACACCGCGCCGCGCGGATCGCCCGCATCGAGGTGCGGCTGCACGTGGTCGGCGATCTCGACGAGGTGCGGGGCGAACACGATGATCTGGAAGATGCCGGTGCCCGTGCGCGCGAGGTCGCGATGCACGTCGCCCGGCTGCTTGAGCAGGATCGCGCCCGGATCGCTGCGATACGTCTTGCCCGCGCTCCACCACTCCACGCTGCCCTGCTCGAGGCGGACTGACGCGTAGGTCTCCTTCATCCCCGTGTAGAGGTGCGAGACCGCCCAGCGCTTGGAGCCGACGCCAGGTGCGATCGCGACGGAAGCAAAGGCGCTCACCGCACCAGGGTACGCGCTCCGATCAGATTCGACTTGGGCAAACTTGGCAGCCCGATCGGGGAGTGTCCTCTTGCCAAGGGCGCCCAAGGCAGCAGCTGCACGAACCCCTATTCATGGCGCATGTCCAAACTCGTCGCACTCGTCACTGGGGCCAACAAAGGCATCGGCAAAGACATCGTTCGCAAGCTCGCCAAGGCGGGCTACACCGTCCTCCTCGGTGCGCGCGATGTGGGGCGCGGCGAGACCGCCGCCGCCGAACTCGAGGGTGAAGGTGACATCCGCCCGATCGCTGTCGATGTCACCAGCGAAGCCTCGATCACTGCAGCTGCCGCGCGCATTCGCAAGGAGCTCGGCCGGCTCGACGTGCTCGTCAACAACGCGGGCATCTCGCGCTCGCCGACGCAGCCGAAAGCCCCGACCGTCACGCCCGCGAGCCTGGTGAGCCTCGAGGAGATCCGCGAGATCTTCGAGACCAACGTGTTCGGCGTGATCGCGGTGACCCAGGCGATGCTGCCGCTCCTCCGCGAAGCACCGGCCGGCCGGATCGTGAACGTCTCGAGCGGGCTCGGCTCGCTCGCGGGCGTCGCCGACAAGACGAATCCGTACCGCTCGGTCGGCGGCGCTTCGTACGCGCCTTCGAAGAGCGCACTCAACGCGATCACGCTCGCGTTCGCGAACGAGCTCGAGCACACGAACATCAAGGTCAACTCCGCGTGCCCCGGTTACACCGCGACCGATCTCAACGATCACAAGGGCACGCGGACGACCGAGGAAGGTGCGCGCGAACCCTTCCGGCTCGCGACGCTCGGCGCGGACGGTCCGACGGGCACGTTCTCGAACGAAGCAGGCCCGATCGCCTGGTGATCAGAACTGGCCGGCGAGCCGCAGCGCGATGCCGCCGTCGGCCACCGGGGTCGCGACGATCTGGATCGCGTGCCAGCTATCGCGCGGCATCGTGTAGGTCTCGAGCAGCCCGATCGGATAACCGATCGCGAACGCGAGGAGCGCCGCGGACCAGCCGGTGCGTTCGACGAGCACGGCGCTCCCTCCGAGGTTGAGGACGAGGTTGCCGAGGTGACCGCCCCAAAATACCTGGCGCTCCCTCGCGCCGGCCTTCGCGCGCGCCACATGCAGCGCGGCAAGATCGGCGCACGCATCGGGCTGCGGCGCCGGAACGTCGATTCCTGGGGCGAGGAAGCTCGCGACCGAGGCGATCGTCGATTGCGCCGCGCCGACCAGGTTCGCATCGCGAAAGTCGCGATCGTACGCGCCGAACGGGTTGTACTTCGCGACCACAGGCGCGAGCTGCAGCACCGTCGCGGCGCCGTACGCGATCCCCCAGCCGTAGCGCCAGTGGTCCATCCGGCGCGCCTCGGCATCGAGCTGCGCGCGCAGCGGTGCCGGATCGCAATCGGCGTGTGCGACCCGTGCGAGCCCAGCAGCGACAATCACGGCACCCGCGAGGCTCTTCACGACACGGAGCGTACTCTCAGTCGCTCTCCGACATCGGCATCGGGATCCGGTCACGATCGGGGTTCCCGTGAGGCGTGGCGTGACCAGGCGAGCACGCAGCGTGAAGCTCGCTGACCGGATCCCGCTTCGGCGTAGCCAGCGTGGGATCCGCGTTAGCGAACGTAGCGGCCGATCGTGACCGGCGTGGGCGGCACGAGGATCAAGACATCGCGCTGGTCGAGCGGCGTGCAACCACCCGCGGTGACCTTGATCGTCGCGCGGAAGATCTGCGCGTCGGTGGTCTGTTGCACGAAGTCGTTGAACGCATTCACGCCGAACGAGATCTTCGTGCCCGGCGTGACCTTGTAGAACGTCGTCGCGTCGAACGTCGGGTTCGGGAGTGCCGGCGGTGGCGGAGGAAGGACGAAGCTGGTCGGCGTGATCGTCTTGATGAACTCGGCCGTCGTGTGCGGCGCCGGCAGCATGTTGCCGGCGATATCGGTCGTCACGCCTGCGGTCTCGGTCGGTACCGTGAACGTGGCGAAGCGCGCGAGGAGCGAGACGCCCGTCGCGATGCTGCTGCCGACACCGCTACCATCCGTGTCCACGTCGAACACGAGCGGACACAGGCCTTCGCCATCAGGAGGCTGCCCCGCACCGTTCGCACCGGTGCAGCACTGCGTCGCGTCACATCCAGCCGGACGCACGCCGACATCCCACGCCGCCGGCGGTACGCGCGCACCACTGGCCGTCGCGAGGTCCGTCATGTAGCCGTTCGGCAAGCAGTTCGCGGGCAGACCGGTCTGCGCCGCGATACCGACGACCCGACCACAGATGTTCGCGATCGCATCCTTGGTCTGCTGGCGCGAGTGAGCGTAGGGGGCGACGTTCGCGTCGTACGCCTCATCTTGGCCGTAGCAGTTCCCGGTCTCGCCGACACCGTGGCTATCGATGTCGGAGATCGCGACGACGATCGGCATCGTTCCGGTACGGAACTTCACACCGCCGATGCCGTTGTGGTTCGCGGGCACGCTCGCCGGCGACGGACCAGAGATGCCGTTGCCGGTCGCGACCTGGTAGATCGATTCGAGTCCGGCCTCAGGACCATCGCCGCCGCAACCGATCGGCGTTCCGCCCGTCTCGAGTGCCGAGACGCCAGCCGAGATCAGGGTCGTGCTGGCCGTGATCTCTTGCTTGAGCTTGAACGGCTGGTCGGCCTCCGACTGCCCCTGACCGCACTCCGAGGCGGGGTCCGTGTTGCCATAACCGTCGACCGGGAAATCTTCCATCGCACCGACACCGAACTGCGAGTTCGCGACCGCGGTCATGATGCCCGGGATGATCGTGCTCGTGAGCGCGGCCGTCAGGTTGTTGATCTCGCCGGTCATCGAGCCGGTCGTGTCCATGTCGAAGAACACGTCGAGCGCCGGTACCGCTGTCGAGAAATCGAGCGGCTTGGTCTGGGTCCCCGCCGCGTCCTGATACGGCAGGATGAAGAAGAAGTCCTGCTGCGCGCCGGTCGTGCGATACGCGACGACGGTGATCTGCGCCTGCGCCGTCAAGCTGCCCATGTCGGCGCGGATCAGCGAGACCTCGGCGGCCGAGGCAGTGAACGCCGGGATGTCGAGGGTCGCGCCGGTCATCGTACCGACGTTCGGATTCATGACCGTCCAGGTCACGTTCGCGGTCTCGTCCTCGTCGACGCCGTCGGCGAACAGACCCGTTGCCGTGAACGGCTGGCTTCCGGGCGCGCCGAGATCGAGCTGGACCAATGGATTCAGCGGATCGATCGAGAGCCCGACGAGCGTGTGCGGTTGGTTATTACTGCCGCCACCATCACCGCCATTTCCACCATCGTTGTTGTGAATGGCGGTAGGACCGCACGCTGCGACGACCCCGAGAACAAGCGAGACATGCAGACGAGCCATAGGTGCCCCCTGGCCCGGAGCATATGTCAGTTCTTCGCCGGATACTTCGCGAGTAGTGCGGCGGCGAGCTCGGGATGCTGCGCGAGGCGTGCCGTCGCGAGATCGAGCCCGGCGTCCGCGATCCGACCGGTCTCGAGCGTGGTCTCGATCGTCTTGTAGACGCTCGCGAGCCGATTGTCTTCGCGCGCGAGCCAGCGCTTGATCCGTCGCTTCTCCGCACGTTCCTGCGCCTCGATCATCTGGATATCCGCCTCGGTGGGCGCCTGGATCATCACGACCTCTTCCTGGGTGAAGCCCGAGGTCATGATCCAGTCGACGAGCGGGCCGTCGGTCAGGTTCGCCGTCTGGATCGAGTTTTGATCCTTCGCGATCGTGTCGACCATCGCGTCCTTGCCGTCGAGATGGACGAGCGTGGCCACGGCGCACAGATGAGCCTCCGGATCGCGCCAGACATTGACCATCTGCGGTTTGCCATCGGGCGTGTCCCAGTCGTGCGGGTAGACCTTCGCGCGCCGGTAGTCGTGGAAGCGCGCGAGGTTGACCTTGCGCTGCTCGCCGAGCGCGCGGCGCAGCTCCGCGTGGTTGTCGGGTTTTGTGTCCTCGGCGAGTGCCGTCGTACCGGTCGCGACCACGAGAGCGAAGACGAGCGTAGACATGCGCATGGGTTGCCTCCTGGATCGGGACAACGGCGCGAGTCGCGCGGCTATTTCAACATTCCTGCTAGCTTCGATGTGTGAGTAAGGCGTTCACGAAGGAAGACGCGGAGGTTCCCGAGGAGCCGGTGCGCAAACGTGGCATCCCGGTGCCCGAGCTCAACTTCGTGACCGCGGCTGGCCTCGCCGTCGCGCGCGCCGAGCTCGAAGCGTGCCGCGACCCGGACCGGATCCGCGAGCTCGCCGCGCACCTCGCCACCGCCCAGATCCACGAGCCCACCGATCGCGAGGTCGCGGGCATCGGCGCGACGATCGTGATCGAGAACGAGGCCGGCAAGCGCACGACCTATCGCATCGTCGGCGCGATCGAGGCCGATCCAAAGAGCGGCTCGGTCGGCTGGCAATCCCCCCTCGCCGAAGCGCTGTTCGGTGTTCGGGCCGGCGATGCCGCGACGCTGCCGAACGGCGACGATGTCGAGATCATCTCTGTCGCGTACGCGAATTGACGTTCCCAGGCAACGAGTAGCACTCGTCACCACCCGGCCAACCCGCGTCCTCGCCGAGACGAGCCGGGAGCTCTAGCTCGAGCCGCTGCTCGAGATCGGCAGCGGCGCGCAGCGAATGATCGCGATCACGACACGTGCTCGTGCCGACCGCAGGCGACACCTTCCGACGCTCGAAAGACGCGAACCCGGCCCAGCTTGGCGATCCGGGCCGGTTCCGTGCTGGCCTGGTCGCTGCACTAGCGATCGGCATGACCAAGAAGCTCGAAGCCCTCTCGGAAGCCCAGCTCGTCACCGCCACCGGCGGAGCCGTCTCTGCTCGCTGGCTCACGAACCACCCGTACGCAGCCGACGCCTACCTCGCGCATCATCCAAACCGCGCCGCGGCGTACACCGCGAACCATCCGTGGGCCGCGGCACGCATGCACCGCATCGCGGGCTAAGCCTGCTTGTCGCGGATCCGGATCAGGAACGCTTCGCCGTTGCCGTCGCGGCGATCCGGGAACGTGAGCACCACGAGCTCGATGCTCGGTCGCATCGCGAGCGCCGCTTTCACGGCGACCCCGATCTCGCTCAACGACTTGTTCCAGGTCTTCTTGTCCCACCACGACGCGCGGTCTCGCAGGTAGCCACCATCGATCGCGAGCTCGATGATCCGGGCGTCTCGCTCTTTACCGAGACGCTCGAGGACGTGTTGTTCGAGACTCTGCTCCACGCGCGCAGCTTAGTTCTTCGGCCGCCTTTCGGCGAGATGGAACGCAGGCGCTTGTCGAGACCGCTCACGTGCGCCAAAGTTCCATGAACCATGTCGACCGATCCGTTCTCGGATGTCCTGCGGCTGACCGAAGCGAAGTCCGTGATGGCAGGTGGGTTCGCGGTCGGCGGCACCTGGGGCCTGCGCATCCCGAAGCCAAATCTGATCGTGTTCGCCGCGATCGCGAAGGGCTCGTGCTGGCTGCGCCTCGATAGTCAGCCGAAGAAGCCGCTCCAGCTGCACGAGGGCGATGTCGGCCTGCTCGATGGCAGCACGCGCTTCTTCATCGGCAGTAGCCTCGATGCGCCCGCGCTCGATGTCGAGCCGAGCGACATGGGCGGGCGCGTCGAGGAGATCAGCGCTAACCCCGATACCGTCGTCCTGATCGGGCGCGTGTCGATGCATCCTTCGAGCGCGGCGCTGCTGACCGACGTGTTGCCGCCGCGCGTCCACATTCGCGCGTCGTCGCCGAAGGCTGCCGGATTGCGCTGGCTCGTCGAGCAGTTGCTCGAGGAGCAACGCACGAAGCTCCCCGGAACGAGTGTCGCCTCGGAAAAGCTCGCCGAGTTGCTCTTCGTGCAGATCCTACGTGCCCACGTCGCGAACGGCAGTGCCTTGCCCGCGGGCTGGTTACGCGCCACGGGTGACGAGCGGATCATGCGGGCGCTGCGATCGATCCATGAGGAGCCGGGCCGCGCGTGGAACCTCGACGACCTCGCGAAGGCGGCGGCGATGTCGCGCACGCGGTTCGCGGTCCAGTTCAAGGCCGTCGCCGGCATCGCGCCGCTCGCGTACCTCGGCGAGTGGCGGATGCGACTCGCGCAGAAGAGCCTGCGCGAGGACGCGACCTCGATCAACGAGCTCGCCCGATCGCTCGGCTACTCCTCGGAGAGCGCGTTCTCGAATGCGTTCAAGCGGATCACGGGCTCCGCGCCCCGGGTCTACCGGACGACGGAGCGCGCGGGCTAGTTGGAACTCCTGCGCATGTTTTCGGGCCTGATACGCATTCGAAACCCCACGATCTAGCCTTATCCATGAAGCATGAAGATCTTCATCACGGGCGGCACGGGTTGGATCGGATCCCAGATCATTCGCGAGCTGCGCGCCGCGAACCACGAGGTCACAGCGCTCGCCCGCAGCACCCGGGCTGCCGAGCACGTCACCCGACTCGGCGCGACGCCGCGCGCGGGCGACATCACCGATCGCGACGGCTTGCGCGCCGCGGCCCGCGAGGCCGATGCCGCGATCCATTGCGCGTTCGATCACCGGTTCGCGGCGTCGGACCTGATCGGCGCGCTGCTGGTTCGCATGACGCGCAGCCCGTGGTTCGCGCGCATCTCGCGCGCGGGTCGCACCGATCTTCGCGCGATCGCCGCGCTGGTCGATGGTCTGGCCGAGAGCGCTTCGCCGCACAAGGTGCTGCTGACCACCGGTCCGATCGCGGGGCTCACCGCGGGAAAGGTCGGCACGGAGACCGACACGCTCGATCCGAGTGCGTTCGGTGGCATCCGGATCGCGAGCGAGCTCGCCACGATCGCGGCCGCACGGCGCGGCGTGAAGTCCGCCTCGATTCGCCTGCCACCCTCGGTCCACGGCGACGGTGACACGGGCTTCGTGCCGCAGCTCGCCGCGAGCGCGAAGAAGATCGGCGCGGCGGTCTATCTCGGCAGTGGCGCGAATCGCTGGTCCGCGGTGCACCGCGACGATGCGGCCGTGTTGTATCGCCTCGCGATGGAAGGTCTCGCCGATCAACGGGTGCCCGCCGGCTCGGTGCTGCACGGGGTCGCCGAGCAAGGCATCCCGTTCCGCGAGCTCGCGACCGCGCTCGGTGATCGGCTCGGGCTCGCGACCGAATCGCGCGCGAAGAGCCCGTATCCGATGTTCCTCGGCATGGTCGCCGCGCTCGACATCGTCGCGTCGTCCGAGCTGACGCAGAAGCTCACGGGTTGGCATCCGACCCAGGCGGGGTTGATCAGCGATCTCTCGGCGCAGCAGCTCGGCCGAGCGTGATCACGTAGTGCGCGACGGCGACGAGGCCCACCGTGGCTGTCACGATCGCGGCCGGCAACGCCCACGCGGGATGCGCCACGGCGATCGCGAGGGCGAAGAACTGCGCGATCGTCGCCAGCTTGCCGAACCCGTCGGCGTGCAAGGCCGGGTGATCGCGGCGGGTCGCGACGTAGATCGCGATCAGCGGGACCAACAACAGCTCGCGCGCACCGATCAACGCGATCACCAGGACCGATCGGGTGTGGATCGCGATCGAGACCAGCACCGCGACGACGAAGAGCTTGTCGGCGAGCGGATCGAGCCAGCCGCCGATGTCGGGCGTGGTCTCGCCGCGACGCTTCAACCAGCGCGCGAGGGTGCCATCGGCGGCATCGCTCGCGGCGGCCGCGCTGATCAACGCGATGACGAGGCCGGTGTCGCCATACGCGAAGCCGATCCAGATCCCGAGCGGAATCCGCAGCAGCGTCACGAGGTGCGCGGGCCACACCCGCACACCGTACCCGGTTCCGGCGAACGCGTTGCCGCTCCTCGGGACCCCCCTGGCTATCCCACTCTGGTGGCCGATTGTTAGGCAGCTCCCGGGACTTGGGATACCGTTTCGGTCGCTATGGCGATCGCGCTCGGTATTGATCTCGGGACCACGAACTCGTGCGCCGCTGTGGCCACGCCGACGGGTGTCGAGTTCGTCCTCGGCTCCCGCGCCGAGCGCATCCATCCGTCGGTGGTCGCGTTCCCCGGAAGTGGTGGGGTGGTCGTCGGCGCCGATGCCAAGCGCTACCGCCTGACCGAACCCGGCAACGTCATCCACTCGGCAAAGCGGTTCATCGGCCAGAACATCCGCGCGCCCTTGGTCCAGCTCGCGTTGACCGGGATTCGCTACAAGGTCACCGAAGGTCCAAACCAGCAGCCGATCGTCACGGTCCGCGATCGCCGGATGACGATGCCGGAGATCTCGTCGCACGTCCTGCAGTACCTCAAGCGCTGCGCCGAACGGCAGCTGGGCACGGCGATCTCTGACGCGGTCGTGACCGTCCCCGCAAACTTCACCGACGCGCAGCGCAGCGCGACGAAGGAGGCCGGCCGACTCGCGGGGCTCAACGTCACGCGGTTGATCAACGAGCCGACCGCGGCTGCGCTTGCCTACGGCTTTGGCCGCAACAAAGATCAGCTGATCACGGTGTTCGATTTCGGGGGTGGCACGTTCGACGTCTCGATCCTCAAGATCGACGGCGAGGTGTTCGAGGTCCTCGCTTCGGACGGCGACTTCTTCCTCGGCGGCGATGATCTCGATCGCGCGCTCGCGGAGGTCCTCGCCGCCGAGTGCACCCGCGTCCTCAACTTCGATCCGCGGCCGAACGCGGTGCTGATGATGAAGTTGATGATGGGGGCCGAGGCGATCAAGTGTCACCTCTCCGACAACGATGCAGCCGAAGGCGAGATCGACGGCATCGACCTGCCGAACGGTCAGGTCGGCTCGCTGCCGTTCTCGCTGACCCGCGTGCAGTTCGAGGAGTTGATCAACGGCTACATCAACCGCACGATCGAGGTGACCAAGCAGGTCCTCGCGCAGGCGAACCTGCCGGCGAGCGCGATCAGCGACATCCTGTGCGTCGGCGGCTCGACCCGAATTCCGGCCGTGCGCCAGCGCCTCGCCGAGGTGTTCCGCAGGCAGCCGAACGTCTCGATCAATCCCGACGAGGTCGTGGCGCAAGGCGCCGCGATCCAGGCCGGCTCGCTGTCCGGCTCGATCATCGCGGGCACCGGTATGGGCGCGCGCGACGCCGTGCTCACCGATGCGCACTCGCCGCTGATCTACGGCGGCGGCAAGCCGCAGACCGCGCTCGTGCGGCCGGTGTTGCTCGACGTCAACCCGTCGACGCTCGCGATCCAGACCGCCGGCGGCTTCGCCGAGAAGCTGCTCGACAAGAACGCACCGATTCCGATCGAACGCTCGCGGGTGTTCACGACCGCGCGCGACAACCAGACCCGGGTCGAGATCGATTGCTGTCGCGGTGAATCGCGGCGCTACTCCGAGAACGAACCGCTCGGCAAGCTCGTCCTCGAGGAGCTGCCCGCGAAGCCGCGGGGCGATCTCAAGATCGAAGTCTCGTTCCGCGTCGATGCCGACGGCATCTTGCATGTCGCGGCAAGCGATGTCGACTCGGGTCAGAAGCAGGAAGCGGCGCTGCACGTGATCGGCGCGCCGACCGGAGACGCCGCTTGAACGCACGCATGGACGTGATGATGTGGGCGCAACGCATCAACGGCAACAAGAAGCTGCCACCGCATCAGCTCCTCGAGATTCCCGCGAACGCGGACATGGAGGCCGCGCAGGCCGCGTTCCACAAGATCGCGAAGATGGCGCATCCCGATCTGCATCGGAACGGCCTGACCGCCGAAGAGCTCGAGCTCGTGACCTCGGCGTACGCGACGATCGCGAACGCCTATCAGTCGTTTCGCAACCAATCGATGGCGACCGCGCGGATGAAGTCGGTCGACAAGACGCCGGGGGCGTCCCCACCCGCGACGCCCTCGGGTGCCGCGCCGATCCAGGCGGGACCGCAAAGCGCGATGTCCTCGCGCGCGCTCGTCTACTACCGGAAGGCCGAGCTGTGCCTCAAGCGCGGTGATATGCGCGGCGCGATGCTGCAGCTCAAGATGGCGATCGGCAGCGACCCGAGCTCGACGTTCTTGCGCGCGGCGTTGCTCGAAATCGAGACCGAAGTACGCAAAGTTACGTAGGAACTTCCGCGGGTGGACAGGACGGTCTGGCCTCATTAAGGTACGGCCGTGGCACGGACGACAACCGGCATCGCGATCACGGGCCACGGGGTCTGGCATCCACCCTCCGTCCTCACGAACGACGAGCTCGTCGCGGGCTTCAACGAATTCGTGCGCCGCGACAACGCCAGGCACCAAGCCGAGATCACCGCGGGTGTTCGCGAGGCCCTCAAAGAATCGACCAGCGAGTTCATCTACAGGGCTTCGGGCATCGAGCAGCGCTACGTCCAGGACAAGACCGGGCTCGTGGATCCCGAGCGGATGTGCCCGAACATTCCGGACCGTCCCGAGGATCAGCTCAGCTACCAGGCCGAGTACGCGAAGCACGCCGCGATGATCGCGCTCGCCAAGGCGGGGCGCGCAGGCGAGGACGTCGATCTCGTCGTGCTCGGCGCTTCGAACTTGCAGCGCTTGTATCCGGCGATCGCGATCGAGGTCCAGGATGCGGTCGGCGCGAAGAAGGGCTACGCCTTCGACGTCTCGATTGGCTGCTCCGCCGCGACCGGCGCCACGATCATGGCGCAACAGGCGATCCAGACCGGCGCCGCGAAGTGCGCGCTCGTCGTGGTCCCCGAGCTCACGACCGGTCACATGAACTGGCGCGAGCGCGACAGCCACTTCATCTTCGGCGATGCCTCGGTCGCCTTCGTCGTCGAGCCGGTCGAGCGCGCCAAGCCGGGCGCGTGGGAGATCCTGTCGTCGAGGATGATGTCGAAGTTCTCGAGCAACATCCGCAACAATGCGGGCTACCTAGATCGCTGCGATCCGAGCACCGAGCACGCGATCGACAAGCTGTTTCATCAGCACGGTCGTCGCGTGTTCAAGGAGGTCGTGCCGCTCGCGGCGAAGTTCATCACCGAGCACCTGCAGTCGCTCGAGCTCGCACCGTCCCAGATCGGGCGCTACTGGTTGCACCAGGCGAACCAGAAGCTCAACGAGCTCGTCGCCGAGTACACGCTGGGTCGCAAAGCCACGCGCGAAGAAGCGCCGATTATCCTCGACGAGTTCGGCAACACCGCTTCGGCCGGCAGCCTGATCGCATTCTCGAAGCACAACGAGGATCTCGCACCTGGCACGTTCGGGGTGATGTCGTCGTTCGGCGCTGGCTACTCGCTCGCGTCGCTGGTACTTCGACGCATGTAATGTTTCATTGGCTGACCGAGCGGCGTCGCAAGCATCTCCTCGAAACGCCGTTCCCCGCCGAGTGGCTCGCGACCCTCGAAGCGAACGTCGCGATCTATCCACTGCTCGACGACACCGAACAGCAGACGTTGCGCGATCTCACGCAGGTGTTCATCTCGGAGAAGAACTGGGAGGGCTGCGGTGGGCTCGAGCTGGTCGACGAGATGCGCGTCACGATCGCGGGCACCGGGTGCCAGATGCTGCTCGGTCGCGATCACGATCTATTTCGCGGTGTGAGCTCGATCCTCGTGTACCCGAGCACCGTGATCATCCCGCCCCGCCCGGTCGGCGTGTTCACGTTCCCGATCGGACCGGTCGGCGAGACCGCGATCCTCGGCGAGGCCACCCAGGTCGGCGCCGTGATCCTCGCGTGGGACAACGCGAAGGTCGGCGCGGCCGATGCGCGCGACGGTCGCAACACGGTCATCCACGAGCTCGCACATCAGATCGACATGCTCGATGGCGATGCCACCGGCACGCCACCGATGGATCCGCCGCATGCGCGCAACTGGGGCCAGGTGTTCGAGGCCGCCTTCCTCGCTCACAAGAACCGCGCGGAGCACCACCAGAAGAGCCTGCTCCGCGATTACGCGATCACCAACGAGGCGGAATATTTCGCCGTCGCGGCCGAGGTGTTCTTCGAGAAGCCAAAGCAGTTCGCGACGACACTTCCCGACGTGTACACCGCGATGGCGGAGTTCTTTGGGCTCGATCTCGCCGCTCGCGACTCCCGAAATAAATAGGGCCACCGTAGGTTCTGGTGGCGTGGCCCGACAGCCACGTTAGGCTAGGAACCACGATGAGCGAGATCTACAGAGACCGTAGTGAAGGTACGGCGGCCAAGCGCCAGGAGCTACTCCGTCGCCGGCGTGACGAGCTCGTCACGATGCCGCACGCGGTGCGCCGGGTCGTCGTCGCACGAACCGCACGGATCGCGGCGAGCATGGTCGCGACGGTCGGTGGCATCGCGCTGATCGCCACCGCGTTCTCGCCCCAGCTCGCTGCGAAGCTCGCGAGTGTGATGCCCGGCATCCAGCCGGCACCGCTCTCGACGCTGCTCGCCGGCAGCTGGTTGGTGGGCCTCGTCGCGTGGGCGATCAGTCGCGCGCGGGTCGAGCACCGCTTCGCGGTCGCGATGTCCAGGTACGTGTTGCCAACCAACGATGTCGATCACGATGTCGAGCGGCTCGATCACGAGCATCCCGATCATATCGCGCGCACGATGGGACGCGACCTCGAGGTTCGCTCGGCGGCTTGGCCGCTACTTGCCGCGAGCGTGATCTTGCCCGCGACCGCCCTGTGGATCGCCCGCGGCGTCCGCACGCACGGCTGGCCCGTGATGTCCGAGCTCGAGCAAGGCATCGCGCTGCACGCGAAGCCGTTGCTGATGATCGGCCTCGCCGGCCTCGTCGGCTCGATCGTGATGACGCGCAAGTTCGCGCGGTTGCCGGTGGTCGCGACGATGTTGATCCCCTTCGGTGCGCTCGCGGGTGCGCTGACGATCGCGGGGTTCGCGAAGAGCCTCGCGTGGGCGTGGCCGATGAGTGGCGTCGCTGTCCTCGCGATGGGCACCGGATTGATCGTGCGAACGCTGCGCGAGGAGCGTGCGCTGCTCGAGGTCGAGGATCCGGCGGCGGGTAGCGAGCTGTTCACGATCCGCGGCCTGCTCCGCGAGCTCCGCTCCGGCGTCGTGATCGTCGCGTCGCACCTCGTGAAGTTGTCGACGCGGCAGCGAGCGGTGGTGGCCGCGGTCGTCACGGTCGGAATTGGCGCGGGCTTCGTGGTTCACGCACGGCATGATGCGGTGAGGGCCGGACGAGCGGCCGAGCTGCAGCACGTGTCGCCTCCGCTCGTGCCGGCGATCCAGAACGACTTCCCGATCGATCTGCCCTACTCGGTGGTCCGCAATGGCGATCGGTTCGAGGTCGACGCTACGCTCGAGGGTAGAGATTTGATCGTCCCGATGATCGGGTTCTCGGAGATCCCGCTGAACTGGTCCGCGACGCTCGAGGTCACGATCGACACCGGGGATGTGGGCGTCGTCGTCGATGGCAAGACAACCAACCTGTCGCACGACCACCGCGCAGGGGAGCAGGTGCTCCAGTTCACGATCGCTGCATGCCGCGGCAACCAACCGCTGGCGCTGCACCTCGTCCAGACCACCACCGCAACTCGAGTGAAGCTGTTCGTGGTCCCGACCCTGACGGTCGCCCACTGCGACACGACGACCGCCAACACGCTCCGCTAGACCGAAAATCGGACAGAGTCTCGCGTAGATACGGTTGTCACAGGGGTGTAGTACGGTGCCCGAATGTTGCCGGGTACCAGCACCGCGTCGGAGAGCACCACCACGGACGGTGGCGAGCTCCTCACGCGCGCGCTCGCGCGGTTCGGTCACACCGAGCTGCGGCCAGGCCAGGCCGACGTCATCGCCGATATCTTCAGCGGCACGCCCGTGATCGGCGTGATGCCCACCGGCGCTGGCAAGTCGCTGTGCTTCCAGCTGCCCGCCGTGGTCCTCGGCGAGCGCGGTGGCGTCACGCTCGTCGTGTCGCCGCTGATCGCCCTGATGAAGGATCAGGTCGACACGTTGCGCGCGCGCGGGATCCCGGCGGTCGCCCTGACCTCGCAGGCCAACTCCGAAGAGCAGCGCGAGATCCTCGAGGGGATTCGCAAAGGCGCATACACCCTCGTGTACGTCGCGCCCGAGCGCTTTCGCAGCCCGCGCTTCACCGAGGCGCTGCACAGCGTCGCCGACTCGATCGCGTTGATCGCGATCGACGAAGCGCACTGCATCTCCGAGTGGGGCCATGATTTCCGCCCCGACTACCGCCGGCTCGGCCAGGTGATCCAGGAGCTCAAGCCGCCACGGATCGCCGCGTTCACCGCGACCGCCACGCCCGAAGTGCGCGAGGACATCGCGGTCCAGCTCGGCCTCGCCACGTTCTCGCTCCACGTCCGCGGCTTCGACCGCCCGAACCTCTACTACTCCGTCGTCACCTCGGGCGGCGCGGCCGACAAGATTCAAAAGGTCATCGAGCTCGTGCGCACCCGCGAAGGCGGCGTCGCGCTCGTCTACGCGGCCACGCGCAAGAACGCCGAGGCGTACGCGACCGCGCTCAAGCAGGCCGGCATGCGCGCGCGCGTCTATCACGCGGGCCTCGAGAACGGCGTCCGCGAGAAAAACCAAGACGTCTTCATGTCGGGTCAGCTCGACGTGATCGTCGCGACCAATGCGTTCGGCATGGGGGTCGATAAGAGCGACATCCGGCTCGTCGTGCACGCCGATATCCCGCGCTCGCCCGAGGCCTACTACCAGGAGGCGGGCCGCGGTGGTCGCGATGGCAAGCCGACGCGCTGCGTCCTCTTGTTCAATCACGGCGACATCCGGCTTCAGGAGTTCTTGATCGATGCGTCGTTTCCCTCGGCCGAGCTCCTGCGCGGCTTGTGGAAGGTGCTCGCCCAGCAGCCGAACCTAGGCACGCTGATGCACGACGACGAGGAGCTCCAGGCCAAGCTCAAGCCGCACCTGCCTGGCTCGCCGAGCAATGCGTCCATCGCTGCCGCGATCCGCATCCTCGAGCGTCATGGCATGCTCGTGCGCGACGATTCCCGGATCGCCGCGCATCGCCCGCAGCCCGGCTCCACGTACCCGGTGCTCGATGTCAGCTCGCTCCAGCGCCGTGCAGATATCGAGCGCAAGAAGCTCCGCTCGATGATCGACTACGCTTACAACCCGCGCTGTCGTCGCCAGCTCATCCTCGAATACTTCGGCGACGAAGACTGGGCAGACCGCGGTCGCAAGTGCGGCGCGTGCGACACCTGCGATGCGATCGCGCACGGTCGTCCGACCGGGATGTCGGAGCCCGAGCAGACCGCTGCGCGTCACGTGCTCTCGCTGATCGGCGCGCTCCACGGTCGCTTCGGCCGCAAGAAGATCGCGCAGCTCGCGAACGGCACCGAAGAGGATCCGCGCTTCGCCGAGCTCCCCGAGCGTGCGTGTATCCGCGGCTGGTCGGACAAGCACGTCATGGATCTCATTCGCGCGCTCGAAGGCGCGAACCTCGTCGAAGCATCGCGCGGCGAATACCCCACGCTCTCGATCACCAAGCGCGGCGACCTCGCGGCGATCGGCAAGCTCGATCTCGCCGAGCTCGGCATCCAGATGCCCACGGTTACCAAGCGCGTCCGCAGTCCGTCGAAGCGCCGCTAACTCGCCACCCACGGCGACATCTCGAGTTTTTTCGCGATCCCACGCAAAAACTCTGAAGGACCGGCGTCAACGCGCCGAGGGCGATGACCGCCCTCCCGTTCCTTCGAGGTTTACTGATGCGTGTTCCAGCAGTTACCCTGTTCACCCTCGCTATCGCTGCTTCGACCGCTCGCGCCGAGAGCAACGAGTACAACCTCCATCTCGGCTTCGGCGTGTACGCGCCGACCGATGTCTCGGGGCTCGGAGGCGAGGCCGCCTTCGACTATCAGTTCAAGCCAGGGTTCGCCCTCGACTTCGCACTCTCGTACGGCAGCGGCTCGAGCGATGCCTTCGGCAATACCAGCGATAGCCACCTCGCGACGATGATCGGCATGCGGTTCCGCTTCGTCGATGACTATCGCGGCTACCTGAACGAGCCGCGCGGCAACGCGCTGGGCAACCTGTGGGTCACGCCCCGTGTAGGGTTGATCTTCAACAACCGCTGCTGCGAATTCGGCGATAGCAAATCGCACACCGCGTTCGGAATCTCGGGCGAAGTCGGCTACGAATTCTCGGTCATCAAGCCGGTGCAGGTCGGTGCGTTCGTACGCATCGATCTGCCGATGATCGGCGACCTCGGGACCGGGCTCTACGCCCTCGCCGGACTGAACATCTCGGCTGGGTTTGGCAGGCCCGCGCGCGTGCTCACCGATCAGGATCGCGATGGCGTCGACGACAAGAACGACGCGTGCCCCGATACGCCGCCGGATACGGAGGTCGATTCGCGTGGCTGCACCATCCTGCGCGCGGAGATGGTGCTGCACGGTATCCGCTTCGCACTCGATCGCGCGGAGATCGAGCCTGGCTCCGAACCGACGCTGAAAGGCGCGACCCAAGCGCTGCGCGACAACCCGCATGCGGAGGTCGAGATCGGTGGTCACACCGACGATACCGGCACGGTCGATCACAACCAGCAGCTCTCGACCGCCCGCGCGCAGGCGGTCGCCGACTGGCTGTTCGCGCACGGCATCTCGCGCGACCAGATCACGGTGAAGGGCTATGGCAGCACCGTGCCGAAGGCGACCAACGATACCGAGGAGCACCGCGCACTGAACCGACGCATCGAGTTCAAGCGCCTGCACTAAAATAGAGCTCAGGTGTCGCGCTTTGCTCCGTACCAACGTCTCGGTGCACCGCCATCGAGACGATACGAGCCGGTGTAAGCGCAGGATACCGAACGTTCGGTTCGAGCGCGGTCACCTCGTTCGGAGGGGCGCGCTCTCGTGCTTCTCTTTTTTGACGCTCCTGTGGCCGAAGCGCGCGCCGCTCCGATCGTGGAATGCGCACCTGCCGGGGCTCTGAGTTGCGCCGGGCGACTCCGCGCGCGGAGGATGGCCTGGACAGTCCTGGTCCGAGCCACGATGACGATGTTTGTCCGGTGAGCGGTCATCGAGCAGGCGAAGACAGCAAGCGCGCGAGCTTGTGCTGGACGTCCTTGGTATCCTCGGGATCGAACTTCTCGACGTTCGGTAACGCGAGCGCCTGCTGCCAGGTCGCCTTCGCCTTCGCGCGCTGCCCGAGCGCGAGCTCCGCATCACCGCGGCTATCGAGCGGTGTGATCAAGCGCGGCGACGCCGGCCCCGAGGTCTTGCTCTCGAGCGCGATCGCGCGATCGAGCAGCGGCAAGGCGAGCGCTGGTTGCTTCAGATCGACCTGCGCGAGCGCGAGATTCTCGAGCGTGGCAATCAGCTGCGGCGCGCCGCCACCGAGCAGCGCTTCGTAGGTCGCGAGCGCCTTCTCGTAGTGCGGCACCGCATCGCGCGGACGACCCGCTGCGTGCAGCATCTCGGCGAGCGCCGATTCTCCCGCGGCTTCGCCATTCTTGTCGTGCGCGCGGACCGCGATCGCGATCGCGCGATCGAGCTCGGCCTGGGCAGCCTTCGGATCACCGAGCTTCGCATGCAGGCGTCCGAGGTCCTGCAGGATCGCGGCGATCGAAGGATGATCCTTGCCGTAGGCACGCTCCGCGATCTCGAGCGCGCGCCCGAGCGTGGCCACCGCTTCCTTCGGCTTGCCGCTGTCGTCGAGGATGCGGCCCCTCGCCGTGAGGTTGAACACGAGATCGACGTGCTCGGGCCCACCGATGTGCTCGCGAATCGCGGTCGAACGATCGATCGCGGCGAGCGCGGCCGGCAGGTCACCGCGCATCGAGGCGATCACGGATCGCTCGGCCCACAAAGAGCCGATGACAGAGGAGTCCTCGCCGAAAGTCGGCAGCGCGAGCTGCATCGCGCGTTCGTAGTGGGCCGCGGCATCGTCGAGCATGCCGAGCCGGACTTCGACTTGACCGAGCGCGAACAGCGCCTCGACGAGGATCGGATGGTTCGGTCCGAACGCCTGCTCGCGCACGGCCAGGGCACGTCGCGCGAGCCCGACCGCGTCCTTGTACTTCGCCTGGTTCGTCGCGAGCCGCGCTTGCAAGATCAAGACATCGGCAGTGGAGGCATCGTTCGTACCGAATGCCGCGACGCGCGCAGCCAGGGCAGCCGCGCAACTCTTCTCGGCCTCGGCGAACCGCGCGAGCTGATCGAAGACCGCGCAGCGATGATAGTCGAGCGTCGCGCGGAGGTTTGGATCGTCACCGAGGCGAGCGAGCGTCGCATCCGCGAAGCCAGCCTCGCGCAGCGCTTCGTCGTAGTGGCCGAGCCCATGCCCGACCACCTTGACGAGCTCGATGAAGGCCTCGGCCGCGACGCGATCATCGCGCCCGCGCTGCGCCCACTGGGTCGCCTGCTCGAGCGCGGCCTCGGCAGCATCGTTATCCGGAAGGTGCGCTTGGGCTTCACCGAGAGCGAGCTGCGCTCGGGCGCGGGTCGGAGCGTGATCGATCGCGGTACTCGCCGCGACAGCCCGGCGGGCGATCTCGATCGCACTCTTGATCTTACCGGCACGCATCGCGGTCGCACTCTCGGCGAGCGAGGTCTCGATACTCGCGACCTTCGCGATCGTCGCGGGATCCGTCGGTGGCCGCACGCGCTGGGTGAGCCAGGTGGTGTCCGCGCACGGCGCGAGGCCGGGCAAGCCGTCCGCGATCTCGAGCGCGTGCCGAGCAATCTCGGCATCCGGCGCGCTCAAGGTGTGTACGGCAGCGGCGAGCGCCGCCCTGCGCTCGTCGAGACACTGCGTGCGCAGCGCGTAGAGGCTGTCGCTCTCGCGCGCTTCGCACGCGTGGGTCTTCGCGGCGATCCACGCACGCGCGTATCGATCGAGGGAGAGCGTCACCGAGCTCATCGCCCGCGCGGCATAAGGCTCCTTCAACGCGGCGAAGCCGCTCGCGAGGTGCGCCTTCGCGGGCTCGTCCCACACGCCCTCCAAGCTCTCACCGAGCGTGCATGATGGACCGGTGTGCGTACCCGCGAATGCGATCGCGA
Organism: Kofleriaceae bacterium; assembly: GCA_025357755.1. GTDB lineage: Bacteria > Myxococcota_A > Polyangia > Haliangiales > Haliangiaceae > JABFXX01. Next base: position 25,324 of record JANXOP010000354.1, read on the forward strand.
GCACCGCCGCGCCGACGGCCGTGACGGTGCCGCCGATCAACAACCGCCGCGTGCGCCGCGCCTTCGGATCGAGAGAGAGAGCTGCGACCAGGGTCGCGACGTTCGGGAACCGCGCGCTCGGATCGGCCGCGAGCGCGCGACGCAGCGCGAGGCCGACATGACGAGGGAGCTGCGCCGGACCGGGCCCACTCGCGATCGCCTGCCTGCGCGCGTTGACCGTCGAGCCCGCGAACGGTAATCGATCCGTCAACGACTCCCAGATCGCGACGGCCAGGCTGAACTGATCGCTCGCTGCGGTCGCTTGCCCGTCGAGCTGCTCGGGCGCCATGTAGGCGAGCGTACCGGCGAGGCCGTGGCCGGCACCGCCCTCCTCGAGAGCGAGCCCGAAATCGGTCACGCGTGCTCGACCCTCGCTGCCGATCAGGATGTTCGAAGGTTTGATGTCACGATGAATGATGCTCGCGGCATGCGCCGCGGCGAGGCCGTGGCCGGCATCGAGGCACGCGCGTAAGACCTCGCTCGCAGTTTTTCCGGCGCGCCACTCCGGCAGCGAGCTCGCGACGCGCTCCATCGCGAGATAGATCGCTCCATCGCGTGTGGTGCCCGCGTCGTAGACCGCGACGATGTTCGGATGATTCAGTTTCGCGACGAGTCGCGCCTCGCCGAGGATCTGATCATCGCGCCGCGCGTGCAGTACCTTGAGCGCGACCGTGCGACCGAGCACGGTGTCCTTCGCGGCATAGACCAAGCCCTGCCCACCGATCCCGATCAGCGCTTCGATCGCGTAGCGTTCGCCGCCCGAGGCCGCTTCTCGAGCCGCGGGCACGTCGCGCTGCGAGCCGATCGCGAGCGTAGTCTTCGCCGCCCACACGACGAGGTCGCGGCAGCTCTGACAATCGGCGAGGTGATCATCGATCGTCTCGACCTCGGCGCCGGCGAGGTGGCCCGCGACGAAGGCGACCACGGTCGGTTCGTCGAGGCACGGCACGGCGTCACATTACACTGTCGCGGTTCACCCCGCATGCAACCCGCAAATGGCACGATGGCCAGGTGGAACGCGAGATCGTGCGGGGCTTGCTCGCCGAGGTCGGTCAGCCCGATCGCGAGGTCTCCGACCTCGGTATCACGGCCGCGATCGCGCGCTGGCCGAGCTGGCTCGAAGCGGCTAGCTTCGGCCACTACCTGGGCCGTCGGATCGATCCGGCACTACCGCTCGCCGAGGCGGTCGGCGAGCTCGCGGTCGGCGACCTCTACCTGGCCTGCGCCTGCGCGCGGAACATCCCGGCCGCACATGCCGCGCTCGAACAGCACTACGGCGGCAACCTGCGCGCCGCACTCTCGACGCTCGACTCGCGCGCCGATTTCATCGCGGAGGTGCTCCAGGTGCTACGCGAAAAGATCCTGGTCACGCGCGAAGGCGAGACCAAGATCGAGTCGTACTCCGGCTACGGGCCGCTCGGCGCGTGGTTGCGCGTCGCCGCGATGCGCACGGCCTTGTCGCTGCGCCGCCAGCGTCAACCCGAGCTCGCGATCGATGACGAGCTCGATGCGATCCTCGACCTCGCACCGAACGCCGAGATCCGCGTGATCGCGCGCGAGCTCGGCAGCGATCTGCGCGAGACCCTGCGCGCTGCGGTCGCGGCGCAGCCTTCGCGGATCCGCGCCGTGATGCGGATGTACTACGCCGACAACCGCGGCGTCGAAGACATCGGCCTCGTGTACAACGTGCACGCCTCGAGCGTCTCGCGCTGGCTGGCCAAGGCGAGGACCGAGATTCTCTCGCACACGCGTGCCGCGCTGATCGCGAAGCACCACAGCGAAACGTCACTCGATAGCTTGCTCGGTCACGTCGCGAGCCTCGAGATCAGCTTCGATAGCTTGCTACGCTCGAAGCCGTAGCGGCGAGCGTGAGTGGCGCGATGGCGGGTGGCAACCACGGATCTCGCGAGAAAAAAAAGCGAGCTCGGTAAGCTCCGCATACGCATCCTGCTTACATTCATCTTGCCGAGCGCAAAGTCCGCGGAACTACGCGGCATACATCTCGTGCTTGGTTGGATTCTCGTGATGCGGCTGACAAGGTTGGCGTGATCGGAGCTGTCACGAACCAAGGTGCACCATACAGATCGCTTCGAGCGTGATCGAAGTTTGGTAACGACCGCTGCATTTCGCACCGGTGTGGACCTAGTGCACCCTTGAGGCCGACATTTTGATCGAGCCAGAGTGCGTGCATGAGGCTGGTCTTTTGTTCGCTGTTCTTCATCGCGTGCTCCACCGATTTCACGTCGAAGACCTGCGCCGTCGACGGAGATTGCAGCGACGGTGATGTCTGCGAGCTGCGCGACGCAACTGCGGTTTGCGTCAAGGCCGTCGATGCGCCGCTGTTGATCGGCCAGAGCGCACCGATCAGCGGCACGAATCAGGCGCTCGGCACGGGCATGAAGCTCGGCGTCGAGCTCGCGTTCGCGGAGCAGAACGCGGCGGGCGGAATTCGTGGTCGCCAGCTCACGCTCGATTTCCGCGACGACGCCTACGATCCGCCGACCGCCGAAGCGGCCGCGCGTGCGTTCACGGATGTCGTGGTCTCGGCCTCGGATCCGCCGCGCTGTCCCTCGACGATGATGATTCCGGAACCGGACGGTCACGGCAATACGACCGCGATCTCGAACACCGCGATGACTCGCGGTCCCAAGGCCGTGCTGGCCTTCCTCGGCAACGTCGGAACGCCGACGATGGTGCGCGCCGCGCCGGTCGCGATCGAGACCGGCACGATCTACTTCGGTGCGTTCACGGGCGCCGACAAGATCCTGCGCGATGGCACGGCGGGCGATTGTGCGAAGTACGTGTTCAACGTGCGCGCCGGCTACGACCAGGAGGCGCAGGCGACGGTCGATCTGTTCAAGAAGCGCGGCGTGACCGGGTACGCGAACATCATCTCGTTCGATCAGCAGGATACGTTCGGCGACGCCGGCTACAACGGTCTCGTCGCCGCGTATACGACCGACTACGCGATGCTCGGTGGTTCGCAACACATCGCGCGCTACCAGTACACGCGTAATGACGATACGAGCGTGGCATCGGCGGCGACGTCCGCGGAGAGCTACCTGTCGAACCTGCTCTCGACGACGAGTGGCACGCAGGTCGTCGGCATCATGATGACCGATACGTACGGCGCGGGGGCGACGTTCATCCAGGCGCTCCGCACGTGGCAGTTCGACGGCCTGCAGACCTCGCTCGACAAGGGGAACCGGCTCAAGCTGTACTTCAGCAACGTGTCGTTCGTGGGTCCGAACTCGCTGTCGGATCGGCTCGTCACGGCGGGCTCGGTCACGACGCCGAGCGGTCCGATGCCGCTGACCCAAGATGTCTATGTCTCGCAGGTCGTGCCGAACTATCAGAGCGACACGAGCGATGTCGTCGTCGCCTACAACCGGCTGATCGGGGCAGCGGGCCAGCAGCCTTCGTTCACCTCGCTCGAGGGCTACATCGACGCGAAGGTGTTCATCGCGGGCCTGCTCTCGCATCAGGGCCCGTTCACGCCGGACGGCATCCTCGCTGCGTTCGAGAACTTGCCGCAGCTCAGCCTCGGGCTCGGCGCGACGGCCGGGTTCTCGTCGGCGAATCACACGTACTCGAGGTCCGTGTGGGGCACGAGCATCATGGCGAACGGCTCGTTCAAGAACCTCTACTTCTGGACGACGAACAGCGCGATCCAATTCTTCGAGTAACCACATGAACGACCAGACCCAAACCTCGATCGAGATCGGTCGCTATCTGTTACATCGCCAGATCGCGCGCGGTGGGATGGCGACGATCCACATCGCGCGGCTCGTCGGCGACGAGGGCTTCACGCGCATCGTCGCCGCCAAGCGCCTGCATCCCGAGTTCGCCGAGGACGGTGACTTTGTCTCGATGTTCCTCGACGAAGCGCGCATCGCCTCGAAGGTCCACCACCGCAACGTGGTGCCGGTGCTCGATGTCGTGACGACCGGCCAGGAGGTCGTGCTCGTCCAGGAGTACGTCCACGGTGCACCGCTCCACACGCTGCTGCGCACCGCGCACGAAGCCAAGACGCGCGTCCCGATCAACATCGCGGTCTCGATCGGCTGTCAGGTGCTCGCCGGCTTGCAGGCCGCGCACGAGACCACCGACGAGCTCGGCGCGCCGCTCGCGGTCGTCCATCGCGATGTCTCGCCACAGAACGTCATGATCGCGACCGACGGTACGGCTCGGCTCCTCGATTTTGGCATCGCCAAGGCGACGATGGCCGCGCACATCACGCGCGAGGGCATGTTCAAGGGCAAGCTCGCGTACTCCGCACCCGAACAGATCCGCGGCTACGCGACGCAACAGAGCGACCTATACTCGCTCTCGGTCGTGATCTGGGAGCTGCTCGTCGGCCATCGCCTGCACAACAATGCGCAGAGCGAAGCCGAGCTGATCGGCGAGGTCATGCACGGCAGGCTCGCGCGGATCACCGAGGTCCTCGCACCGGAGCGCGAGCGCCTCGGCTCGAATCGCTGGAACCAGCTCGAAGTGCTCGACGCGATCATCACGAAGGGGCTTGCGGTCGATCAGACCAAGCGTTGGCGCACCGCGGCCGAGATGGAGGCCGCGCTCGCCTCGGCGGTCGCGCCCGCCTCGACGACTGGTGTCTCCGGCTGGATCAAGAACCTCGGCCGCGCGTTCCTGGCCGACCGCGATCGCATGCTCGCGCTCGAGGAGGCCAGCTATCGCGCGATCGCGAAGCCGCCGCGCCGACCGTCGCAAGGTCCGCACACCGAGGTCGGCACCGTCGCCGGCGGACCACCTGCGATGATGTCGCGCCGCCGCGTGCGGCTGCTCGTCGGAGGCGCGGTCGGTGGGTTCATGCTCGTGCTCGCGTTCATCATCTGGATGACGCGCGAGCCAGCGCTCGACCTCGCGGCGACGACGCCCGTGCCGGTCGCGACGCCACCTGCCCCGCTCGCGGTGCCTCCGACGCTACTGCGCGCGGTGCCTCCGGTCTTGCCGGCGCCCCTCGGCGGCGTCTCGACCGCCGCGGGCACCGGCCTCGGCGAATCGCGCGCCGCGCCGGTGCGACCGATGGCGAATATCGCGCGAACCCAGCGCGCGACGATCCGGCCGGTCGTTCGCGTCGTACCGCGCGAGCCCGTGCGCGAACCGCCACCCGTGCCAGCCGTCGAGCCCGCGAAGCCCGATTGCAACCCGCCGTACTACTTCGACGGCGCCAAGAAGATCTTCAAACCTGCGTGCCTGTGAATAGGAGCCCCATGACTCGCATCCTCGTGATCCTGGCGATGTTCGCCCCCGTGCTTGCCACTGCCGGCGAGCTCTCGAAAGAAGAATGCGTCGACGCACATGGCCGCGGTCAGGACGCCAAGGAGCAAGGCAAGCTCACGCTCGCGAAGAAGTTGTTCTTGTCGTGCGCGCAAGCCGGTTGTCCCTCGCTCGTCGCGAACGACTGCGCGCGATTCGCCGATGATCTCGGCCGTCAACAACCGAGCATCAATCTCGCTGCGCGCGATGCGAGCGGCCTGGACTTGCCCGACACCACGGTCTACATCGATGACGTCCTCGTCGCGACGCGCCTCGACGACGGTCGCCCACGCGACGTCGATCCGGGCAAGCACACCATCCGGTTCACGAACGCGGGCCACGATCAGACCCTGACGATCGTGATCGGCAGCGGCGAACAAGGTCGTTCCGTCACCGCGAGCTTCGGCGGCAAGCCGACGCTGTCCCCCTCGCATCTCGCGAGCGAACCGCGGCCGACGACGCGCGCTCTCCATCCCAGCGGTTCGCGCGCGCTGATCATCGGCGGCGCGATCGTCACCGTCGCGGGCGCCGCGTTCGGCATCTTCGAGCTCACGCGCGTGCCGAGCGCCTGCTCGGTCTCGACGACCCAGTGCGCCGCCGCGCCTGGAGATCCGGTCTTCGCCGACGCGCAGAGCTCGGTCCACCTCGCGAACATCGGCTGGACGATCACCGGCATCGGCCTCGTCGCGGCGATCGGAGGCACGCTGTGGTACGTCGCCGGCGCGCACACCGAGGTCTCGCCCGACGGGCAGCACTATGCCCTCGCGCCGTGGGCCTCGCCGACCGGTGGCGGCCTCGCGCTCGGAGGTGCATGGTGAGAACGCTCGCGAAGTCCAACCCCGGGGTGACGTGGACCGACGCGACCGAGATCACGCCGCTCGATCTGCGCAGCGACCCTCCGCTCGAGATCCATAGCGCGATCCCCCGCGCGATCGGGACGCAGCAGAGTGTCCCGCTTGCCAGGCCCCAGCTCGCGACGTTGCTCGTCGGCTGTCGTGATCAACAGGGCCAGGTCGGCGCGCTCGCGCAGCTGCTCGAGGCGCATGGCGTGCGCGTCCAGAGCGCGGACCAACATGCCGACCGCACCTCGCAGCTGTTCTTCCAGCGCCTGCGTTTCGATCTCGCGAACACCGATCGCTCCGCACTCGAGACGAGCGTGCGCGAGCTCTGCGATCGGCTCGGCATGGAGTACCGGCTCTATGGCGATCGCCGGCGACGGACCGCGATCATGGTCTCGAAGCAGGATCACTGCCTGTACGACCTGCTCGCGCGCCATCGCACCGGCGAGCTCGCATGCGACATCGTCGCGATCATCTCGAACCACCCCGATGCCGGGCCGATCGCGACACACTTCGGCATCCCGTTTCATCACGTGCCCGTGGTCAAAGATCACAAGCCGCGGCAGGAGGCGCAGGTGATCGAGCTCCTGTACGAGTACGGCGTCGAGCTCGTCGTGCTCGCGCGCTACATGCAGATCCTCTCGCCCGAGCTCGTCGAGCGCTTCCCGACCCGGATCATCAACATCCACCACTCGTTCCTGCCCGCATTCGTCGGCGCAAATCCGTACCGCCAGGCCTACGAAAAGGGCGTGAAGCTGATCGGCGCGACCAGCCACTACGTGACCGCCGAGCTCGACCAGGGACCGATCATCGAACAGGAGACGATCCGCTGTACCCACCGCGACACCGTCGAAGATCTGGTCCGCAAGGGCCGCGATCTCGAGAAGCGTGTCCTGGCAGCTGCGCTTCGCTACCACCTCGAGGACCGCATCATGGTCCACGCGACGAAGACGGTCGTCTTCGATTAGCGCGTGCGGATCCGGATGATCACCGACTTCGAGGTCGGCGTGCGCGAGCGTTCGGCGAGGCTATCCATCGGCACCAGGACGTTGGTCTCGGGGAAGTACGTGCAGCAGTTACCGCGCGGAATATCGTACGGCACCACGATGAACGCTTCGGCGACGCGCTCGCCATCGTGCCATTCGCTGACGAGGTCGACGACCTGGCGCTCGACGAGGCCACGCTCGACCATGTCGGCCGCGTGCATGAACACCACGCGCCGCTCGCCGCGCACGCCGCGATAGCGATCGTCGAACCCGTAGATCGTCGTATTGTATTGATCGTGGCTGCGCACGGTCATCATCCGCAGCCGACCGGGCGGCAGCGCCAGATCTGGCGGCTCGGAGAGCGTGAACTTCGCGCGGTGACCTTTGACCTCGGTGAACGATCGGTCGCGGCCCGCGTTCGGCAGCTGGAACCCGTTCGGGGTCCGCACGCGCGCGTTGAAGTCCTCGAAGCCCGGCACCACGCGCGAGATGTGCTCGCGGATGAGGTCGTAGTTCGCGCCGAGCGCATCCCACGCGACCGTCGCGCTGCCAAACATCGCCTTGCCGAGCATCGCGCAGATCTGCGGCTCGCCACGGAGCTCCGGACTCGCGGGCTGGAGCACGCCCTCGGAGCGATGGATGATGCTCATCGAATCCTCGACGGTGACGAACCCGGCGGGATCGATCTCGCTGCGCCCCAAGCACGGCAAGATCAGCGCGCGCTTGCCGGGATAGAGGTGCGTACGGTTGAGCTTGGTGGTCACGCCGATCGTGAGATCTGTGCGCTCGAGCCCGGCCGCGGTGCGCGGCGTATCGGGCGTGGCCTGCAAGAAGTTGCCGCCCATTCCGAAGAACACACCGACCTTGCCGTGCTCCATCGCCTCGCACGCTTCGATCACGTCCTGCCCGGGAAGCGTCGGCGCCTTGAAGCCGAACTCGGCGCCCAGAGCGTCGAGGAACTGCGGGCGCGGGAGATGGTAGATGCCCATCGTGCGATCGCCTTGCACGTTGGAGTGCCCGCGCACCGGGCACAGGCCCGCGCCTTGGCGACCGATATTGCCGCGCAGGAGCAACAGATTCACGACCTCTTCGATCGTCGCGACCGCGTGCTTGTGCTGGGTCAGGCCCATCGCCCAGCACGCGATCACGGCCTTCGAGGCGATGTAGAGCTCGCCGATCTCGCGGATCCGCGCCTCGGAGACGCCGGAGCGTTCGGTGATCAGCGCCCACGGCATCCCGAGCACGTGCTCGCGATACGGGCCGAAGTTGTCGGTGTACTCGCCGACGAACCGCGAGTCGACGATGTCGCCGAGCTTCTGCTGCACGGTCGTCGCATCGTGCGAGCGCTGGGCCTCGCTATCTCGCTCGAGCACGACCTTCGCGAGGCCGAGCAAGAACGCGAGGTCGCCACCGATCTGGATCTGGATGAACTGCTTGGCGATCGTGACACCACCGAACAGATCGAGCGGATGCTGTGGATGAGCGAACTTGGTCAGCGCGACTTCCTTGAGCGGATTGATCGCCACGATCATCGCGCCGCGCTTGGCCGCCGCACGCAAGGTCGTGAGCATCCGCGGATGATTGGTGCCGGGGTTCTGACCGATGACGAAGATCAGGTCAGCGTGATCGAAGTCCTCGATCGAGACCGTGCCCTTGCCGGTGCCGATCGTCTCCGACAGCGCGACGCCACTGGACTCGTGGCACATGTTCGAGCAGTCGGGGAAGTTGTTCGTGCCCTGGAGCCGGCCGACCAGCTGGTACATGAACGCCGCCTCGTTACTCGTGCGGCCCGACGTGTAGTAGACGCTGCGCTCCGGCCCCGCCTTCTTCAGCTCGGCCGCGGCGAGCTGCATCGCCGCGTCCCACGTGATCGGTCGGTAGTGGCGACCTTCGAGCACCATCGGGTGCGTGATTCGCCCGAGGTGACCGAGCTCGAAGTCGCTGAGCAACCGTAGCTCGTCGATCGACAGCGCCGCGAACTTCTCCGGCGAGCAGCGCAGCGACGTCGCCTCTTCGGCGATCGCCTTCGCACCGTTCTCGCAGAACTCGAACGTGTCGCGCTTCTTTGGCTCGGGCCACGCACAGCCGGGGCAATCGAAGCCCGCTTGCTGGTTCATCGACAGGAGCGCGCGCGTACCTCGCACCACCGAGTGGTTTTCTTCGAGCTTCTCCGCGGTGTGGAACAGCGCGGGGAGCCCACCGGCGACCTTGGGCAGCTCGGTCAGGTGGATGTCGGCGCGCTCGGGCTCGTGCGTCGTGTCACTCACTAGAGCCGTTTAGCATGCACGTTGCGATCAGGCGTGCGCCCGGCATGGACTCACCATTCCATACGGAACGTGGCGCTGGCGCCCGTCGGGCTGACCACCGGCGTGATCGCGAACGGCTCGTGGTGCTTGCGACGGCCCGCTACCGAGACCGGCTTATCTTCTTCACCGTTCTTGATGTAGAGCACGACGAACCCGATCGCCGAGATGACCCCGAAGCCGACGGTCAGCGGAATCCCGATCTTCGTCAGGCTGTTGCCGTCGCAGGAGTCCTTGAACGTCTTGTTGGCAGGAGCGGAGCCGGCCGCGACGATGTTGCCATCGGCGGTGCCGCACTTGTCGAGCCCGTAGTCCGTCTTGGTCCGATCGCTGGCGGTCGACAGATCGAGGCCGCTCGGGTCATAGCCGTTCGAGATCTTGGAGTAACCGTAGATCCAGACGCCACCACCGACGACCGCGCCAGCGAGGCCGCCGTACGCCATCGTTTTCCACAGCGCCTTGCTCGACGAGTGCGACTCCGAGCCCGACATGCCGCGGCTCGGGTTCGAGCCGCTACCCAGGTTCTGGGTACCGGTCAGGTCGTTGCCGGAGCCGGTGCCCGTCCCCGTATCACCAGGGCCGACGACCGGTGGACCCTTGTCCTTGCTGAGGTCTGCCGAGATCGTGGTGTTCTCGCCCGCGGTGCAGGCGACTTCACCCTTGGTCCAGCGGTGGTAGCCCGGTGCCTCGACCGAGATCGAGTACTTGCCCTCGGAGAGTCCCGTGACCTGGCCGGTCGAGTTCGTGATGTTGCCGCGATCGGCGGTGCCGATCTGGATCGTGCCGCGATCGACCCCCGGCGTCTTCACGGTGATCGTGCAGCCGTCGGCCTGGCCCGTGAGGCCGTTGTAGACCTTCTTCGCGAAGTTCTGGAGCGCCACACCGTTCGTCGCGGTCGCGACGTTGCTCGGCGAAACATGCTCTTTCTTCTTCGCGTGGACATCCAAAATCTGGATGACGACGTCGTAGTTACTGCCCCGCTTCGTGACCGAGCCGTACATCAGAAAATCGGCGCCGAGATCGCCGCCGATGCTCGCCATGCAGTTGATGGCCTCGCCATCACAGCCCTTCAGGAGCTTGAGGTCGATGAGCTCTTTGTCGCCGCCATTCGCGAGCGTGTAGGGACCGCCGACCTTCGCGCGACTGCGCAGATCTTCGGTCAACGTCTTGGCGAAGTTGACGTCGTCGTTGCTCGGCGTCCCCGACTTGTCGAGAACCTCGAGACCGAGGATCGCGATCGAAGGTTTCGCGGCGGCGATGCCGGCCGCAGCGCAAACCAAGAGCGCAGCCGCAGAGAGGCTAAACGTACGGGACCCCATGGCCGGCCATTATACACGTCTGACCGCTCTGGTTCCTGGCTTGCCACAGATCGCCGGGCTACCGTGTACCGCCCGGCCATGCGCACGCTATCGGCCCGAATCCTCCTCGGTTTTGCCGCCCTCGCGGTGGCCTTTGGCGCGATCACGGTCAACGTGGTCCTCAACCTCTCCACCGTCGAGCAGTCCATCCACAGCATCCGGGTGGGCTACCTGCCCCTCGCCCTGGCCGCCAATACCCTGGCCCGCCGTGAGGAAGATCTCAAATCCTATCTGGATGATGGCCTCCCCCAGGAGACCAGCTCCTATGGCGCCAACGTCCGGCTCAGGACGGCGCGGAGCCCCCGGGACGCCGCCTTCAAGGGCCTGACCCACGCGGTCGAGAACTACAAGAACCTCGACGTTCCGGTCGACGCCACCACGACCGACAAGGTCACCGAGCTGGCCAAGCTGCTCGAGAGCCTGAGGCCCTCGTACGATGCCCTCGCCGCCGCGCTCAGGAAGGGCGAGCCGCTGGATGGCGACACGGTCGCCGTCCCGTTGCGCGCCGTGCGCGAGGTCGAGCGCAAGCTCTCGCAGGACACGCTCGATCTCGCGAGCACGCTCCAGAACGTGGTCACCCACCGCACCGAGAAGCTCGAGGAGAACCAGCAGAAGGTCCGCTACTACGCGATCATCCTCGGTGGCGTCTCGATCGCGATCGCGATCATGATCGCTGTCTGGGTCGTCATCACGCTGCGCCCGCTGCGCCGATTGCGCGATGCCGCCAAGCGCGTCGCCGCTGGCGACTACGCGAGCCGGATCGACGACCGAGGGCCATCGGAGGTCGCCGAGCTCGCACGCGAGTTCAACTCGATGGCGCGCGCGATCGAGGAGCGCGAGCGCGAGCTGGTGCGCTCGGAGCGGCTCGCCGCGGTCGGCAAGCTGTCCGCGATGATCACCCACGAGATCCGCAATCCGCTCTCGGCGATCGGCCTCAACGCCGAGCTCCTCGACGACGAGCTCGCCGGCAACGCCGAGGGCCGCGCGCTGTGCCAGGCGATCCACAAGGAGGTCGATCGGCTGACCGCGATCACCGAGGAGTACCTCTCGTTCGGCAAGCTGCCGAAGCCGAAGATCTTGTCGGAGCATGTCAACGGGACGGTCGATGCGCTCGCCTCGTTCGTGCGCGAGGACCTCGCGAAGAAGAAGGTCGCACTGCTCGTCGAGCTCGCCGAGAACGACCCGGTCGCCCTCGTCGATGCCGCGCAGCTCCGGCAGTGTCTCGTCAACCTGGTCCGTAACGCGGCCGAGGCGGTCGCGAGCAAGGGCGGCGGCACCGTGACCCTGCGGACCCATCGCCACGGCGACCGGGTCGTGATCGAGGTCGAGGACACAGGTGTAGGTATCGCCCCGGAGGTGTTGCCGCGCTTGTTCGATACGTTCTTCTCGACCAAGGAGGGCGGCAGCGGCCTCGGCCTGGCGCTGACCCAACAGATCGTCAAGGACCACGGCGGCGATCTCGCGGTGGCCAGCACGGTCGGCAAGGGCACCACGTTCACCGTCTCGATCCCGCGCGGCTAGCAAGCCCTCGCTAGCTAACTTGCGATCCCGAACGCGACGAGGGATCATGCGAGACCCGGAGTATGAGCGACGACGACAAGCGCAGGAGTGACCGCGAGCCGGTCACACTATTCGTCGATTACGAAGGTGCCGACGATCTGCTCGGCGACTACACCGAGAACCTCTCGAGCGGCGGCACGTTCGTCGCGACCAACCGCGAGCTGCCGGTCGGCACGACGGTCCAGCTCGTGCTCTCGTTCGCGGGCCTCCTCGAACCGATCCGGATCGAAGGCACCGTGCGGTGGACGCGCGGTGCGCAACTACCGCTCGATGGAGACAGCGGCGAAGCGGGTGCAGGGCTCCAGTTCGCAGCCGGTGCGGCCCGCGATCAGCTCGCGGTCCTCATCGAGAAGATCCGCAGCCGCGATCCCAAGACCGTGTCGCGGCTGTTCCACGTGCTCGTCGTCGAGGACAACAAGCACGTCGCCGCGTTGATCCAGGATGGCCTCAAGGGCTCGGCCCGCCGCGACTTCGGGGGTGGCGTGTCCTTCGTCGTGCGCCAGGCCGAGGATGGGCGCCAGGCGATCGAGATCCTCCGTCGCGATACGTTCGATGCGCTGATCATCGACATGTACCTGCCCGTCCTCGACGGCGCGCAAGTGATCGCCTCGGCGCGCAACGAGCTCGGGTTGACCTCGCTCCCGATCATCGCGGTCTCGGCAGGTGGTGATCAGGCGCGCAAGTCCGCGCTCGAAGCGGGCGCGAACATCTTCCTCGACAAGCCGATGCGCCTTCGCCAGGTCATCGACACGATCCAGAAGCTGATCAACTGATCATTTGAGCGTCGCTTTGAGCTTGAGGATCTCGGCGTTCTCGGGCTCGGTCTTCATCGCGAGCGCGAGCGCCGCCTTCGCGTCGCCGATCCGCTTCATCGCGACGTAGGCCTTCGCGCGACCGAGCTGGACGAGCGCGGGCCGACGCGGTGCCGGGTTCGCGATCAGCATCGTGTCGTAGGTGTAGAGCGCCTTGTCGGGCTGGCGCATCTCGAGGTACGCGCGCCCGAGGCCTTCGGTGATCTCGGGATCCTGCGGGTTGATGTACGTCGCCATCTCGCCGTAGGTCCGGACCTTGGCCCAGTTGCCGAGCTTGGCGTACTCGGTGACGAGCTTCTTGAGCGGCGAGAGCTCCATCTGTTCGAGGTATGCGTAGGCCTCGAGCTCGCCGAGCGCCTTGGGCATGTTGCCGGCCTTCTCGTACATCTCGGCGAGGGCTTGATACGGATAGCTGCGCTCGGGATCGAGCTTCTTCGCGGCGCACAGCTGCTTCTCGGCCTCGGCTTGATCGGCCTCGGCGAGCTGCGCGAGGCGCGTGCGGAGATCGTAGCTATCGTGACCGTCGGAGACGAGCCCGATGTAGAGCGCCTTGGCCTTCACCGTGTCGCCGTTATGAACGGCGAGCTCGGCGAGGATGTAGCGCGCGATCGGTTGCTTCGGATCGATCGCGACCGCAGCTGCCGCCGAGGATGCCGCCTTCTCGGCGTCGCCACCGTAGTAGTAGCCGAGCGTCAAGTTCGCCCGCGCCTTCGCATCTTTCGGCGCGGCGTCGACCGCGACCTCGAGCGCGGTGATGTCGTCGAAGCCGCGGGTCGGCAGCTTGAACGTGCCGGCGTACGGCGCGAGCCGGATATCGAGGTACTTGCGAAAGTCCGTGTCGAGTTGCGCGATCGTCTTGCCGGTGATTGCCTTGAGCACGTCGGGCGTCTCCTGCCCCGTGCCGTAGAGCTTGAGCGCCTCGACGATCTTCGGAAAGCCGTACGTCCGCGCGAGCCACTCGACCGTGACCGCCGAGAGAAAGTACGCGACCACGACCGCGTTCTGATCCGGCTGCATGAACTCGGAGTTCAGGTTGCCGATCGAGGGCAGCGTGTTGTTCGCCATCGCGCCGTAGAGATCGCTGTCGTTCTCGCGCCGCCAGTCCGGGCGCGCGACGAGCGTCTCGTACTCCGAGAGGCCCTCGGTGAACCAGCGCGGCACGCGCGAGCTCGAGAGCTGGATCGCGAACACGTGACCGAGCTCGTGCCACAGCACCATGCCCCAGTTGATGTCACCGGTCGCCGGCGACATCGCGGTGATGACCTGCCCGAAGCACACGCCGAGCGCGGCAATGTCGGGGAGTCCGGCGGTACGCACCGCGTACTGGGTCTTGTCGGCATAGAGCTCGAGCACGACCGGGGTCTTCGGCGTGAAGCCATAGCGCTTCACCATGTCGGCGAACGCGCGCTCCATGGTCGGCTCGAGGTACCGCGCGAGCCCGGCCTTCTCCTCGTTGTGAAACCGGATCCGGAAGTTCTTGGTGGTCTCGAACGAGTACAGCTTCGGGATGGTCTGCTCGAACAAGTTGAGCGTGTTGACCGTGCGGACGTTGTAGCCGTCGCCGCGATAGGCCTTGTCGAGCCACTCGAGGCCTTCCTTCTCCATCCCGAGCCGGAGGTAGCCAAGGCCGGCACCCGCCATCGCTTCGTAGTTATCCGGCTTGAGCTTGATCGCCTGCTTCTCGAGCTCGATCGCCTCGACGTAGCGATGCTCGCGGACCGCCGAGCGTGCGACGACGCGATAGAGCTCGGAGTACGCCGGATCGGTCGCGAACGCCTGCGCGCGGAGTTGATCGTAGAGCTTGGTGTCATCGCGCAACCACGCGATCGTCGCCTTCATCGCGATCGCCTCTACGTCGTCCTTGTCGATCGCCGTGACCTGATCGAGCGAGGCACGCGCGGTGTCCCACTGGTTGTTATCGATCTCGAGCGAGGCGCGGACCTTGATCGCGCGAGCGTTCTTCGGGTTGAGCGACAGTGCGGCGTCGAGGTGGTGCTTGACCGCCGCGAGGTCGTAGCTGGTTTCGGTGATGATCGCCGCCATCATCGCGTGCGCGTCGGGCTCGTTCGGGTTGACCTTGAAGATCTCCTCGATCGTCTGCGCCGCGAGCTCCGAGGCGTACTTGCGCGAGAACAGCGAGGCCCACGCGATGTTCGACTCGAAGAGCTGGGGCTTGCTGTTGATCTGCGGCCGCCCGGTCGTCCCCGGTGGCACCTTCGTCGCGAGGTCCCACGCGGCGCGATACGAATCGTTCGCGAGCTCGAACTGCGAGGTGTAGCGCGCTGCTTCGGCGAGCTGGTAGAGCGCGTCGGCGTCGTTGAGATCGAGGGTCTTCTGATCGAACTCCTTGATCGTCATGTCGAACAGCGTCTTGGCGTTGACGAGCTCGCCCTGATCGTGGCGCAGCACGCCGAGCGCGGTGCGCACCGCGCGATCGGTGGGATGATCCTTGTAGAGCTGCTCGAGATCCTTGCGCGCCTCGCCGTTGCGACCGGTCGTGCGGCGCACGTCGTCGAGCAGGAGGTGGGCCTCGACCGCGATCGCGTCCTTGCCCGCGGCGAGCGCGGTGACCGAGCGCTCCGCGCCGGCGTAGTCACCGGTCGCGAGCTGGGCGCGGGCGGCCAGCAGCTGCGCGGCGGGTCGGTCCTTGCTGCTCGCCTTACCGAGCTCGTTGAGCGCGGTCTTGTAATCGCCCGCGACGAGCTTGTCGCGGCCGGTGGCGAGGTCCGCGCGCGCGAGGGTTCCCGACGCACACAGGAGTAGAACCGCAAGAGTGCCCCGCACCCCATAGAATCTGTGCGACCTGGCTACCCCTGTCAAACCCGAACCTGGTGGTATCCTCCGATCGTGGCCGAAGCGTCCAAGGAACCCGTCAGTAAGTCCCACGGGATCTACGACACGTTCGACGCGTTCCTGAAGCAGGCGATCAAGGAGTACTACGACCGCGGCTGGACGACCCGACGCGGCAACTTCATCGCGCTCCTCATCGCCTCGGGCACGACCTCGGTCGCGCTCGCGAAGGACTCGGTCGTCAGCGGCGAGGGTGCCAAGAAGGTCGCGATCGGCGCGGGCCTCGCGGTCGCCCTCCGGATCGGCCTGCGGTTCGCTATTGGTGGTCCGCTCGGGCTCGTGCTCACCATCGCCTCGGGCGCGGCCATGCTGTCGTACTTCGTGCGGAATCAGAAGGACATCGTCAAGAAGGTCTCGGCCTACAAGGTCGTGATCGCCGATATGGACAAGCGCTTCACCGAGATCCAGACCGGTTGGCGCGACGGCAAGTACCAGGTTCCCGATCGCAACCTCATGATCGATGGGCTGATGAAGCAGCTCATTTCTCAAGTCGACGAATCGTGAGCCCGAAGTCCATCGGCGCCGTCCTCGCGCTCTTCTGGTTCTCGGCCGCATCGGCCGTAGCGGCCCCGAAGAAGCCGCCCAAGAAGGAGCCGAAGCCGGAGGCTCCGGTCGAGGCCCCTGCGCCCCCGCCCGCGCCGGCCCCCGAGCCCACGATCACGCAGTTTCCGAAAGATGGCCGCAAGATCATCGGCATCCTCGATGTCCGGATCGACGGCGCGCCGACCGAAGTCGGGGCCCAGTTCCAGCGCGACCTCGAGGCGCAGGTCGACAACAAGCACTACTACCTCGCGCCTCGCGTGCGGATGCACGACATCCTCGCGAACTCGACCAAGTGGACCGAGGGCTGCGTGGTCGGCGATTGCTTGCGCGAAGCGCGCGCGCAGACCGGCGCCGATGTCGTGCTGCTCGCGTCGCTCAATGGTTCGGGCACGAGCTTTGGCTGGGTGATCACGCTGGTCTCGACCCAGATGGGCACCGTGATCGGCCAACAATCCGAGCGCTGCGATGTCTGTACGATCAGCGAGGCGCTCAACACCGCGACGCTCGCGACGGTGCAGCTCTTGAACTCGATCCCCGACGAGCTCGGTTCGCCGAAGCCCGGTCCGTCGCCGACCAAGCCGCTCGAAGACAAGCTCGATCACGTGCACCACGCGCACAAGGTCGCGGGGACCGCACTCACGATCACCGGCCTCGCGGTCGCCGTGGTCGGTGGAGCGATCTACTTCGCGAACGATCACTCCAGGACCGGCCTGGGGGTCGCCGGCGTCGGTGGTGGGTTGCTACTCGGCGGCGTCTTCACGCTGGCGTTCTAGCCTCAGACGCCGAGGAACAGGTAATCGAGCGCGGCCACGATCTGGTCGCGAAACGAAACGAGCGAGCCCTTGGTTTCTCGGAGATCGACCGTTGACATCGCCGTGAGCTTTGGAATCAGCACCACGTACGCGGTCCCTCCGACGTCGACATCTGGCGCGAGCCGGCCTGCGGTGCCTGGGAGCTTTGCCCGGGCACGAGGGGAGCAACGATCCTGTCGCGACCTGGATCAGCGAGATCGGCCTGGAGGACGACGACGAACGGATAAGCACGCCGAGCGCGCGCGATCGGATTCGTGAAGATGTCGAGCTGGTTCATTCATCCTCCTCGTAGTGCTCGCGCACCATCGCGGCGAACGAACCATGCTTCGCGCTGTAGGCATCGCACGCGGCGAGATCCTGCAGGACCTCTGCCTTGACTCGTTCGGCGAGCCGACGTGCAACCTCGTCGCTGAGTGCCTGCTCGGCGACCTGCGAGGCG
>JANXOP010000126.1 GCA_025357755.1 Kofleriaceae bacterium
CGAGCGCGAGCGTGCCGAGCTCGGCCCCTGCCTCGGCATCGGTCGCGAGCTTCAAGGCAGCGGTCGCGAGCCGACCGCGTGGACCCGGCGGCGCGAGGATGGCGATATCGCGCTCGGCCGCGACTTGCTCGGCGACGGCGAGCGCGAACACGCCCGTCGATTCGGGAACGCCCGCGATCAGCTCGGCGAGCACGTCGAGCCCCTCACTCGAGGCGAGCAAGCACTCGGTCGTGAAGCGTGCAAGCGGCGAAACGCCAGGCGCTTCACCCGCGGAACCTTCGGGATCGATCGCCGCGAGCACCGCGCGCACGAGCTCGCCGATCACGGGTGTCGCGAGGTCGCCGAGGGCGGCGCGCGCGATCGCGTTGCGGATCGGATGAGCCTCTCGCTCGGCATGCGCGGCGATCAGGTTCCGCCGACCGCGAGCGAGCAGGGACCGCGCCGCGGCCGCCGCGACCTCGGGAGACGGATCGCCGAGCCGCATCGCGAGCGCAGGATCGACCGTGTCGCTCTCGAGCAGCTCGACCGCCGCGCACGCGAGCGCACGATGCGCGGCGAGCTCGGAATCGAGCTCGGCGACGAGCTCGGCGGTCAAGCCATCGAGCGGCAAGGCGGCGGCGAGCGTGAACGCCATCGCGCTGCCATCTGGACTCGCGCCGAGCACCTGCGCGGCGAGCTCGGTCGCCGCCGGGACGTGCGCGGCAGCGACGAGCCCTGCGAGGAAGCCCTCGAACAAGCCGCTCGGATCCGGGCGGTCGAGGACGAGCGCGCGATACGCGCCGAAGGCCTCGCGATCGATCGGTGCCGCGACGCCGAGGATGTACGCCGCTGCCGCCGCGGCTTCCCGGCCGGCGCGTGCGAGCCAGTGATCTCGATCGCGGAGCGAGCGCGGCTTGCCGATCGCGGCGACCTCGTCGGCGAACGACACCGGCGCGGCGCGCGTCGTCAAGTCGATCATCACGAACGCCGCATCGCGGACGCGTTGCGCGACCGGTCCGGCCTCCGCAGCGATCGGGCCGAGCGCACGTGCGACTTCGTCGAGCAGCGGCTTCGGGCGGGCAGGCGAGAGGAGCTCGAGCAGCGCGGCCACGACGCGGCCTCCGATCGGCGTGGCGAGCAGGCTCGGCGACCACGCGATCACGCGCCCGCACTGGATGGTGGCGAACACCTGCCGATCCGGATCGGTGACAGGCGCGAACAGCTGCTCGAGCGCGGCGACCTTGTCGTCCAGGACCGAGACCGCGAGCGCGATCGCATCATCGGCGCGCGGCGCGAAGCGGTGCTCCAACGCGAACGCGGAGAGCGCGCCACCTCGCGCGAGGATCGGCGCGGCCACGAGCGCGGCGATCACATCCTCGACGAACGCGCCGTTGCCGGGTCCGACCCGGATGAACAGCGGCCCCGCGATCCACGTGGCGCGCGCGTCGCTCGTCGCGAGGATCGCGCTCGCCGAATGGTCGAAGAGATACCCGAGCAAGAGCTCCGAGAGCTCGCCCGTGGGCAGCCCACTCGCGGCGAGCGCCTCCGCGAACGGTTGCGCGAGCGCGTGCTGGCGGGCATCCGGGACGAGGGCGAGTGAACGACGAATGGCGGCAGATGATTTCAAGCGAGAAAGCCCATCTCGCCGTACTCGAGCTCGGCGGCGCGAAGCAGGTGACGCTGCATGATTGCACTCCCATCGGCCTGCGCGTTGGTCGCGGCGCGCACGAGCGCGTTCATGATGTTGCCGCCGGCGAGCGGAAACTTCTGCGCGATCATGCGGAGATCGAGATCGGGTCCTAGCTGCGCTTCCTTCGGGATCATGCCTTGCCAGAGCGCGAGCCGCTGCTGCTCGTCGGGCGCCGGGAACCGGATGCGGAAGCGAATGCGGCGGCGGAACGCCGGATCGATCGCGGTCTCGCTGTTCGTGGTCATCACGACCACGCCCTCGTGCGATTCCATGCGCTGGAGTAGATAGTTCACCTCGAGGTTCGCGTAGCGATCGTGGCTCGATTTGACCTCGGTACGCTTCGCGAACAGCGAGTCTGCCTCGTCGAACAGCAGCATGACCTGACCGCGCGCCGCTTCATCGAACACGCGGCCGAGGTTCTTCTCGGTCTCGCCGATGAACTTGTTCACGACCTGCGATAGATCGATGCGATAGAGCTCGAGCCCGAGCTCGGCGGCGAGCAGCGAGCAGATCATCGTCTTGCCGGTGCCGGGTGGCCCGGCGAACAACGCCGAGAGCCCGCGGCCATACGGCAGCTTGCGATCGAAGCCCCAGTCACCGAATACCTTGTTGCGATGCGCGGCGTAGTTCAAGAACTCGAACACCGGCGAGAGCACCTCGTCGGGCAGGATCACGTCGGACCACACGAGCGTGGTCCGCACCGGCGAGGCGAGCGCCGCGAGCCGATGCGCGAGCCGCGTCCGGACGACATCGATGATGTTCTGCTCGGTCGCGAGCCCGCCGCGCCGCAGCACCTGATCGAGGCGGCCGAGCTCCTCGCAGGCTTCTTTGATCCCGGCGCCGGTCGCCGCATAGCGCTTCACGAGCGCTTCGATCGAGATCTCGGGCGCGAGCCGCAGGCCCGGCGGCAAGTGGCGGTTCCACAACCGGCGCTGGACCTCGGGGGTCGGGAACGGCACGTCGAAGTGCATCGGGACGCGACCGATGCGCGCCAACCACGGCGGCGATTTCTCGGCCGTGATCGCGAGTGGGGTGTGGACCCGGCGCAAGAGCTCGGTCAAGCGCGGAAAGATCCACTGCTGACCTTCGCTATCCGCATACTCCTGCGCCTTGTCGAGCACGAGCACGGCACCCTGGAGATGGGCCTCGCGAATGAGCGGAAGGATCGCGGCATCGAGCGCGCGCTGATCGACCGGCAGCTCCGCGAGATCGATCACGAGCATCGGCTTACCGAGCGCGCGCGCCGCGGCACCGACGATCGCCTTGCGCCCAACGCCCGGCGCACCGATCAGCTCGACGACCTGGTCGGTGCGAGCGAGCGCGCGCTCGACCTGCTCGATCAAGACCGGCTCCGCGAGCAGCACCTCGGAGGCGGGCATCGGCTCGGCCTCGAACGTCGCGACCGCGCCCAGGATCGACGGCGGCGGCAGGTGCGCACCCTCGAGGTAGTCGAGGATCCGATCCGCGAGGCGCACCCGCTTGTAGACGAGCGGGGGATCGTTGGCCCACCCGGTCGACGCGGCGATCTCGACGAGCCCGCGCGAGACGAGCGGCGCATCGGCAGAGAACCGCAGGCGAACTTCACTCGCGGTCAGCGACGTGCCGTCCGCGATCAGCGCGACGAGGAACGCGACATCGGACTGCATCGCCTCGGCGTTGTTGGCGGTGTACGGGTTGAACGCGGCGCCGCGCTCGATCGTCGCGAGCGCGCCGATGATCTGGACGTCGGCTTCGGCGAGCTCGAACCGGTCGCGCAAGGTCTCGAGCGGCAGGATCACCGCGAGTCGGCGCGAGAAGCGGACGCGTGCCGCCATGCCGTCGAGGAGGTCCGCGATCAGCTGATCGAGCCGCGCGAGCGCCGGATCGGCCGCGAGCGCGCGGGCACGCTCGGCTTCGGAGAGCACGGCGGCGCCCCGCGGTGCGCGCGCCTTGAGTAGGGCCACGCGTTCGACCATGCGCGCGAGGACGTCCCCCCATTCGCCGAGGTGTTGGTTCGGATCGCTGTAGCCCGGACTCGCGTCGGCGATGACCACGGCCGCTATCCTAGCTCCGCGAGGATGGCGTGTGCCATCTCCGTCAGCTCGTGATCACCGAGGCCCGCGATCGCGGCAGCTAGTCGCTCGATCTCCGCGCGCGCAGGTGCGCGATCACGTCGCCGAGCGTCCTCGAGCAGGTCGAGCAGGAACGCTCCGAGGCGTGCCGCAGCGCGGCCATGATCGATCGCCAGCGCGAGCTCGAGCGCGACGTCGAGATGCCGCGCACGTTCGCGCGGTTCGGTGGCGGTGCGGACCTGGCGCAACCGGGCCTGGACGAGCAGCTCGCGCCCGTTCGGTCCACGTAGCGTCTGCGCGCTCTGCGCCGCGATGGCGCACGCCGCCGAGGCAGTGTCGGGTGCGATCCGCAGCGCGAGCTCCGCGAGCGCACCATCAATGAACGCGATCAAGTCGGACCGCTTCGCGCGCTGCGTGACCCCGGTGATCTCGGCCGCGCGCTGCTCGGCGCGCGCGGGTTCGTTCGCGCTGGCCCACGCGGCGACGGCGAGCGCATCGGCTTCGAGGCTCGCGCTGTGCCGGGCCTTGCGTAAGAACTGCGCCGCGAACTCCAGGCAGGTGGCGGCCGCGGCGGGATCATCCTCGGCGAGGTCGACCCACGCGAGCTCGGCGAGCGCGAAGCCGGCGAGCGCGGTCTCGCCGAGCCGCACCGCCGCACCGCGTGCCGCATCGAGGAGCAACCGCGCCTCGGCGAGCCGACCCGATCGGCGCTGCGCGACCCCGCCGATCAGGCGTGCCATGAGCTCGATCCGCGGGGTCGCGCTCGCATCTTCGATCGCGGCGCTGCACGCACTCAGCGCCTCGTCGATCGCATCCGCGGCAAGCAGCGTCGCGGCGAGGATCACCAACGGGCCGGCGAGCGGCTCGCCTCGGGCGTTCGCGAGCTCGGCCGCCTGACGCGCGCGCAAGAGTGCATCGCTGGGAAGCCCGAGGCCGAGGTCCGCTCGCACGAGCTCGCCGAGCAGCGTGGCCGCGAGATCGTAGCGACCGCCGCGCGCGAACATCGCGATCCGTCCGCGCAGCTGCGCGATGCGGACGAGCGCTTGGCCCTCGATGCTCACGCACCGAGCATAGGCGAGATGGTAGGTTACGAGCGATGGATGAGGCCGCTGCATTCGCCGCCGTCGAACGCGCCGAGCGCGAGCCGTTGCTCGGGCATCGCATCGCGCCGGTGCGGGCCGCGATCGATGCGGCGGCCGCGGCGCTCGATCTGGTCCCGGTGCCGGCGCTGCGCGCGCGTGTGATGCTGCGCCTCGCGAGCGTGAAGCTCGCGGAGCAGGATTATGAAGGCGCTGATGAGGCGCTCGAGGCCGTCGGGCGGTACGTGCCCGATCACGTCGAGCTCCGGTTCTTGTGTGGCGTGCGCGCGTGTCGCGTCGCGCTGCGGCGGGGCGCCGAACCGCGCAGGGTCGCACGCGAAACCTTGCTCGCCGTCGCCGAGCGGCTCGATGCCTTCGAGACCACCGGTCCCGCGTGGGACGCGGTGACGACCGAGGTCGCGCTCGCGATCGCCGAGCTCGCCCTGCACGACGAGGAGCCGGATCCCACCGCATTCGAACCGATCGCCGCGCTCACCGCTGGTTTCGCGACCGACCCGCACCGCGTCGACGTCGTGTTCGCCGGCGACCAGCTCGTCGCGGCGTTCGCGATCCAGACCGCCGATCCAGAGCGCGCCGCGAAAGCCCTCCGCAATGCCGTGCGGATCGCGAAGGCGGTGGGCTCGCCGCGCGACGAGATCGAATCGCGGATCGCTCTGGCCAGTATCCTCGCGGCGATCGGCACGCCGATCGCGCTCGAAGAAGCAGCGAGCACGGCGCAGCTCGCGCGCGACCGTGCGCTCGAACACGAGCTCGTCGATCTCGCGGCGGCCACGTTGATCGCGCAGGCTGGCGTGCTCGCTGCCACTGGCAAGACCGCGAACGCGATCGATCGCGTGCTCGAGCTCGCGCAGCTCGCCGTCGCGAAGGGCGATGTCCGCCAGTACGTCTCGGCGGTCGCGATCATGGCCGAGCTCTACGCGAAGACCGGCGATCACGTCTCCGCCTTCCGCACGATCGCCGAGTCCCACCGCGCGCTGGCCGATGCGACCAAGGGCGATCCGACCGAATTATTTCGGCCGCTCCTCGCCCGGCTCCGCGACCAGTTCGTTCGCCTTCGCGACATCGGCGGCGATCTTGTCGAGCCGCGCGGCGCCGATCTGGTCG
>JANXOP010000132.1 GCA_025357755.1 Kofleriaceae bacterium
GTAAAGCCCGGTATGCGGACGGTCAAATGAGACCTGGAATGCATATGGCGCGCGTGCACCGCCCTGCGGCCACACCGCCGACCCAGTGTCGAACGGGCTCTGTGACCGATAGAGCGACCGCCCCCCCCAATCGTTGTACGCCTCGTAGGTGGTGTCGTCGACGACGAACAGCAGCTTAGCCTGACTTGCTGGGCTTGAGCTGCGCACTACAAATGGAATATCGACAGAGGACGTGCCGCTCGTCAGGCGTGCTATGTAAAGGCCGCTGGTCCATGAGGCAGGGACGGTGAACGTAGTCCCAGTCACCGGCCAGCCTGCGCCGTTACGATATGAGGTGCGCTGGACGACCTGTGATGCGAGGGTGACGTTGAGTATCTGCTTCACAGTTGTGAAGTCAGGCGCACGGTAAATCTTGACCGTGGCCGCGCCAGCAGGTCCCGACAAGTGGAACGCGATCGCCTCACCCGGCTTCACGCTGCCAGTCGATACGCCGCTGGGCCCATTTGCGAGCGCCGTCGTCGAGGTTATGTAGCCTGAGACGACCGGTGGCGTCGGAAGGGTTGTCTCGTGAAGATAGATGTCCGCTTTGCCCAGACTCGCCGAGTAGAATAGGTAGTCAGCGTGATGGCTTGCGGCAGCGCGCCAGTTTCGCCTTTCCTCATTTGTTGACTGATCTCCGAGGTAAAAATTGTAGTCCTCGGGATCTGAGCTGTAGAAGTTTCCCGCTGCAAGCTGTGTCGTTGTTGTTGCGGGATAAACAGGACTGTCGAATGCCGTGATCGTGTAGTCTGGGTTAACCAAAACGTTCGTTACCACGCCGGTCGATCGCTTAAAGCATGCGATCATCGCGAGCCCAGGACCGCCGAAGTTTCCGGCAACGAGATCGGAGTAACCGACGCCGAGTTGGAACCCTTGTGTGATCGCGCCGCCCGCGTTACTACCGTAGTAGAAACATGCTGAGCCTAGCGTCGAATTGTACGCAAGTACTTGTGTGAACTGATCATTGTCATTATTCGGGAGGAAGTTGCCCCCAACCAGATTTGTCCAACTCGAGCCGAATCCATTAAACGACTCATAGAGCGACATCATTCCGGTTCCGTCCGTCGTCCATATCTCGATATAGCCGGCGCTCGAATCGTAGAATAATAGCCCGGTATAGGTCTCGTTGGTCTGGACGTTGTCCCAGACGGCGGCGTGTTTGTAGTAACCTGGTACGACGTGGGACCAAGATGTCCGCCAACCGGTATAGTGCCGGAGTAGTGAAAAGCCCCCGCTACCAGTGCTATCGTAAAACTCTCCGACTCCGTTGACCTTGTCGTAGAGCAACAGGCCCATATAGCCCGACGGACCGAAGTATCCGGGTACAACGTGGGTCCAGTTGCGGTTGCCCAGCTGCGCCTTGGTGAACGTGCCGAGTGTAGTTGTTGAAATCGCGCCGGCTCCATTGGTCGCGCGGAGCTCGGCTGTCCCAGTGGACGCCTCATAAAGGAACAGCGAGTCATAGTTCGTCGCGGTGAACCGGCCTGGAACGATATGGCTCCACGTCGTGCGAGTGACGTTCGACTGGAGCAGTTGGAATGTAACGAGGGAGTCAAGAGACTGTTCGGCCTCCTCGAGTTGAAGGTCGGCATTCTCGAGGCAACCAGGCAGTGTGCGCGCAAAGGCGGCGACACCTGCAATCTTCGTCAGTGTCTTCAGCGCATCGCGTCGGTGCATCTTCTTCTCCCAGAGCTTGTTGGCAGGTTGTTGGCTCGGTTCAAGGTACGATAATCGTCACAACTTGGGTGTTTGAGAGCTGTGCACTCGTGTCGGTCCACTACGCACCGTACAAAGGCGCGGCATCCGGCCAAGACTTCAAAGTAAAGAAGATTGGCGGGCGTCGGCTGTGACCAGGTCGGGTTGGATACCTCGTCACCACCATTGTAAATGACCAGCTGCGGATTTTGAGCGAACCACGTCCATAACCATAACCACAACCCGGTTGGCGTCGTTCAAGGTTCCGGAGACACTGTTCGCTCTCGCGAACATCGCATCAGTCGTGCGCAGTTAAGAGACGATTAAGAGACGTAGCCCGTCGCAGCTTTTAGAGCTTGAAGCCGGCTTTGACGGCGTCGTCGCGGAACATCTTCACGGTCTCGAGCGAGAACTGCGCGAGGTCCTTGCCGACGTTCGAGAGCTTCGCGAGCACGTCGTTCGTCACCGTGATGATGTCGCAGCCGACCGACTCCGCGTGGAACACGTTGAGCAGCTCGCGCGGCGAGGCCCAGATCAGCTCGGCCTTCGGCAGCGTGTGCGTGAGCGCGCCAGCGGCCGCCATCAGCGGCAGCGGATCGACGCCGGTGTCGGCGATGCGACCCGCGAACACCGAGATGAACGCCGGGGTCTTCGCATCGAGGTGCGCGACGACATCGCGAACCTGCTCGAGCGTGAACAGCGCGGTGACGTTGAGCGGCACACCGGCCTTCGAGAGCGTCTGGATCAGCTTGTAGCTGGGCTCGCCCTGGGTGTTCGTGACCGGAATCTTCACGTTGACGTTCTTGCCCCAGCTCGCGATCTCTTTCGCTTGCTTCTCCATCTCGGCGAAGTCATCCGAGAAGACCTCGAACGAGATCGGGCGATCCGGAATCGCCGCGAGGACTTCCTTCGCGAAGCCGCGGTAGTCGGTGATGCCGACCTTCTGCATCAGCGTGGGGTTCGTGGTGAAGCCCTTGACGAACGGCTTCGCGTACATCGCGACCATGCCCTTGAGGTCGGCACCGTCGGCGAAGATCTTCACTTTGAGGTCGGAAACAGCGGTCATTGCTTTTGCTCCAAAATCCACGCAGCTGCCTCGGGCAGCCCGGCCACATTTACCGCAAATCGCTCGGGTTTGCGCTCCGAATATCCACGGTCGATGAAGATCGCTCGGGTCCCGGCGGCGAGGCCGGCATCGGTATCTCGCCAGCGGTCACCGACCATGAAGCTCGACGGTAGATCGATGCCACGGTCGCGTGCGGCATTCACCAGCATCCCGGGCTTGGGCTTGCGGCAGTCGCACGCCTCCGCATCGTCGTGGAAACACGCGTAGATAGCGTCCAGCGGCAGCTCGGCCGAGAGCTTGGCGTGAATCGCATCGACCGCGGCGCGGGTCTGCTTGCCACGCGCCACGTCGGGCTGGTTCGTCACGACGATCAGCTCGAAGCCAGCCGCGCGCAGAGAGCGCAACGCCTCGGCAACACCCGGCAAGATCTCCATCTCTTCGACGGAGTCGGGCGGATAGGGTTTGCCATCTCGCACGACCGAGGCGTTGATCACGCCGTCGCGGTCGAGGAAGACGGCGCGCTTCATTTGGCGGTCGATTCCCACTTGGTCTGCACCTTCTTGAGCTTCGGGTGCGAGACGAGGAGGTGCCACACGACACCTTGGAACGCTTCGGAGTGCGGCGTGATGTTCGACTCGTTGACGGTCGGGATCACGACGCACGCATCGGCGACCTGCTTGGTGTAACCGCCGTCACGACCGACGACCCCGACGATGCTCGAGCCGACTTCCTTGCCGAGCTTGAGCGCGAGCACGAGGTTCGGCGAGATGTTCTTCTCGAGGTTGCCACCACCGACGCTGAAGATGAACAGCGTGTCGTGCTTGGTGAGCCGCGAGCCCTTCAGCCACTCGCTGAACACGGTCGCCCAGCCTTCGTCGTTCGTGCGTGCGGTGAGCTCCGAGACGTTGTCGGTCGGCGCGTAGGCTTCGAAGCCGGCGATCTTGCGGAAGTCGTTGACCGCGTGACCGCAGTTGCCGGCGCTGCCGCCGACGCCGAGGAAGAACAGCCGACCACCGCGCTCGCGGGTGGCGGCGAGCACGTCGACCATCTTCTCGATCTCGTCGGCGTCGATCTGGTCGATGACCTTCTTGGATTCGTCGAGGTGCTGGCGGCTGTAGCTGGTCATTGTGCTGCTTCCTTGGACAAGAGACGTCGGGTGTCTTCGAGGCCGGCGTGCGAGCCGATCTCGTAAAAGCGCTCGCTGACCTCGTAGCCGAACAACTGGTCGTTGGCGAGTAGATCCTGATAGATCCGCACGAGGTCGAGCTTGCCCTCGGGGTAGCCGGCGAAGGCTTCGGCGCGGAACGCACCGAGCCCCCAATCGATGTGCGTGAGGCCGGTCACGTTCGTCTTGTCATAGCGCACGACCCGGCCGCCGGACATTTCAACGTTGCTCGTGTCGTACTGCCCGTCGTTCTTGTAGACGGTCATCAGGCCGAGCTGCTTGCTCGCCCGCCAGGCCTCGGTGATGGCCGCGTAGTCGCACAGGAGGTACGAGTCGCCGTACATCACGAGGAACTCGTCGCCGAGCAACGGCAGCGCGTTGCGAAGCGCCCCACCCGTGCCGAGCAGCTCGCCGTTGGGCCCGCGCTTGTCGTGCGAGTACTCGACCTGCAGGCCGAAAGCGCTGCCATCGCCGAGGACCGCTTCGATCTGATCGGCGAGGTGCGCGATGCACATCACGACGCGCGTCACGCCGGCGTCGCGGAGCAGCTTCAGCTGATGAACGATGAATGGCGTGCCGTTGATATCGAGCAGGGCCTTCGGGATCGTCTTGGTGACGTCGCCGAGCCGCGTCGCCAGACCTCCCGCGAGGATGGCAACTGGCGGCATCATGAAAACACGACGCGCGTACCGTCGAAGTCGAATCGGAACCGGACCTCTTCGAGGCCTGCTTCAACCATGGCAGCGCGCACCTTCATCGGTTCGGGTGCGTAGAACATGAGGAATCCGCCGCCGCCCGCACCGACCAGCTTGCCGCCGATCGCGCCGGCCTTACGTCCGAGCTCGTACCACTCGTCGATCTTCGGGTTGCTCATGCCGCTGGAGCGCTTGCGCTTGTTTTCCCAGTGCTCGTGCATGATCTCGCCGAACAATGCTGGCTGGTTTTGCTCGAGCGCCTTCTTGCTGCGGAAGCCGAGCTCCTTGACGTAGTGCATCCCGTCGATCATCGAGGCGTCGGCCTGCTTGGTGCGCGTGTCTTGGTCCTGAAGGATCGCGCTCGCCGACCGCGAGAAGCCGGTGAAGAACAAGAGCAGGTGATCCTCGAGCTCGTGCAACGTCGTCGACGACATCGGCACGGGCTCGGCGTGGACGTCGCCGTTCTTCGCGAACTCGAAGGCGGTGATGCCGCCGTACGCCGCGATGTACTGATCCTGCTTGCCGACTGGTTGCTTGAGCCGGTCGATCTCGAGCTCGCATGCGAGGCGCGCGAGGTCACCGGGGAGCAACAAGCGGCGCTCGAAGCTGTAGAGCGCCTTGAGGAGAGCGGTCGTGAAGCTGCCCGACGAGCCGAGGCCCGTGCCGGCTGGAATATCCGCGAGCGTCGTGATCTCGTGCTGCAGATCCGTGATGCCCATCATGCGAAATGCTTCGCGCACGATCGGGTGCTCGATCTGATCGACGCTATCGACCTTCTCGATCTTCGAGTACTTCAGGAACACGCCCTCGACGAACGGCTTGTTCATCGTGACCCACACGTACTTGTCGATCGCCGCGGAGATCAAATAGCCGCCGTGATCTTGGTAGTACGACGGTAAGTCAGTGCCACCGCCGCCGAGCGAGATCCGAAGAGGGCTGCGCGTGATCAGCATTAGCGACGGGCCTCGAACAGCCAGGTGTTTGCTTGGAGATAGGCGAGGGTCTTCAAGATCCCTTCGCGGATCGTGAGGGATGGCTTCCAACCAAGGGATTTGATCTTTGTCGTATCGAGCAGGATGAACGGGTTGTCACCGATCCATCCGCGCTCGCCACCGGAGTACGTACGCACCGGGTTGATGCCGAGTGCTTCGCAGATGTATCCGACCGAGTCGTTGACCTCGACGTACTCGTCCGCACCGAGGTTGAGGATGTTGACCTTCTCGGTCGCACGTTCCACCGCCAAGAGCATCGCACTCACGCAATCCTGAACGTAGAGATAGGATTTACGCTGCTTGCCGTTGCCGAGGATGTGCAGGGTCGTCGGGTCGCCGAGCAGGCTGCGATAAAAATCGTACACGTGACCGTGCGAGTAGCGCTCGCCGAGGATCGAGACGAACCGGAAGATCCAGCTCTGGAAGCCGAAGCCTTCGCAGAAAGCCGAGATCATTCCCTCGCCAGCGGTCTTCGCGGCGCCATACAACGACGTCTGGATCGGGAATGGCGCATCTTCAGGAGTCGGGAACACCTTCGCCTCGCCGTAGACCGAGCCGGTCGACGAGAACGCGATGCGCTTGATGCCGTTGCCACGCATCGCCTCGAGTACGCGGAACGTGCCGATCGTGTTCTGCTCCAGATCGCGGCTTGGATGATCTGTTCCGAATCGGACATCCGCATTCGCCGCGAGATGAAAGACGAAGTCAGAGCCCTTCATCGCTGCGGTGAGTGGAGTCGCCTCGAGGATGTCGCCCTTGACGAACGTGAAATTCGGCGACGGGTTGGCTTCAGATAAGAAGCGCTCCTGACCGCTCGAGAGGTTGTCGTAGCCGACAACGGTGTGGCCGAGCGAGAGCAGCCGATCGATCAGGTTGCTCGCGATAAAACCGGCGGCGCCGGTCACGAAGTATCGGGTCAAAGCGGCGCGGAAATTAGCATGGCTAGGGCCCGCCCGGGTCGTCGTTTGCCTCGGCGGGATGGTCCAACACGATCCCTGCGAGGTTGCGATTCCAGGCCAGACCGAAGCGAAGCCCGTCCGACGCGAAATCCTCGCCCAGGAACCACCGCGAGCGGGGCAGCGTGTACGGCGTGACCGTCACCACGCCGCGCGGCGGAGCGCTCGAGATAGCGTCGAACCGCGTGCGGAACTCCTCGCCAGCCTTCTGATACGTGACGATCGAGTTGAAGAGGAGATAGGCGATGGCCAGAGCGGCGAGCGCCCACGCGACGGCTCGGGTGGCGTGCGTACGGATGAAGGGAACGACGAGACTGGCGAGCGCGGCACACAGCAGGCAGACCGAGGCAAAATCGAGCCTGCCACCCTGCTTCGGCGAGACCAACAGGGTCACCGCGATCGCGAGCGACGCGGCGACAGCGACGAGCGACGACGTGAGGCGAGCCCGCGATACAGGAGGAATCTGTCGCGTGACAAACCATCCGCCAACTCCCAGGGCGAGCCATGGCACGAGCTTCCAGGCCGCGGCGTAGGGCCCACCGATGATCCGCAGGTTGTCGAGGGTCGACCGCGCGGCCACTCGGCCAAACAGCGAGGTCGAGGTCGCGAGGGCGTTGTAGCGAATGCTCTGCGCCGGTGCGACGTACAGGGCGATGAACCCTGCAACCACACCGAGCAAGCCCGCGAGCATCCAGGCCGAGGGTCGCTCACCGCGCCGCCAGAACACGAACAGCGCGAAGGCCGTCATCGCGATGAACGCGGGCCCCGTGTGCTCGTTGCACAGCCCCGTCGCATACCCGAGCACGAGCATGATCGGGATCCACCATGGTCGTCTCACGACCGGTGCCTCCGCGTGCAGCCTGTACGGCGCGAGAAATCCGAGACCGATCACGAGACTGAACAGATAGTTACCCGTGAACGGTCGGTAGAACAACAGCTGGCCGATCAGCGGCGCTACGAGCGCGACCATCGCGAGGATCGTCGCGAACATCAGCGCATCGTCGGCGCGTTGCAGCGAAGGGCGCCGACCCAGCGCGTGCAGTGCGAGCAGATAGAACAGTGCCAACTCGACGAGTGGGGTCACGAGCTCGTGCCATGGCCCCGGCGTGTACACGAGCAGCGTCAACACCTGACCGAGCCGTGGATTGTTATGCACGTAACTCTCGTGCGCGAAGGTCCACACGTTGCCCGGTGTGGTCGAGAACGTGCGATGCCACTGCACGTGGCCCCAGCCGTCGCGCAACACCGGCTCCCAGTGCGTGCACAGCACGAGCGTGATCCAGACGGGGATCACGACCGCAAACCAGACGAGTGGGCCGCGCTTCATCCGCCCTGCCGCGAGGCCGCGAGGACGAAGCACTCGTCGGGGTGACACGCGAGGACCCAGTACACACCGGATCGCCACGGTACATACTCGAGTGTGGAGTCGAGGGTTCGAGCTTCGCCGCCGACCTGATACACGACGATCTGAAAATCTGGCGCGAGGTTCTTGGGAAGAATAATCTTGCGCGTCGTCGAACGACCCTGGCGTTCGATCGCGCCGATGTAGCTCTCGTAGCGATCCGGGAACCACTTCGCGACCACGAGCCGCTTTCGCGGCAAGTCCACCCGCGGATCGTCCAGCTCGACCGTCACATCGAGCTCGTCCAGGCGTGTCGGTGCGATCCGTGCGCGCGCGAGGTTGATCGCGGTCTTGACCTCTTGGTGGAGGCCCTGCATGTCGAAGCCCTTGAAGGTGCCGAGCGGGAGCTGCGTCTCGAAGCACGCGGCGGGCTCGGTCTTGTAGACCGGCACGAACCGCGCGCCCGCGAGGCCGAGGGGAGCGTTCGCGTCGTAGGCGTGGAACACCACTCCCGAGAGACCGAAGTAAGTCGCGACCAAGTCGCGCTTCTTGGGATCACGGAAATCGTCGCCGAGGAACCACCACGATTCGTCGATCTGCTCGAACGAATCGGTGATGAACACATTGCCAGGCCGCGTGACCTCGAGCTCGGCCATGCGAGATGCGCCAGCGCGCGCGAGCCGGCCGTACAGCGGGACCGTGTGGGCAGCTGCGTAGATCGAAGAGATCAGCGCGAGCGCGACGAGCGGCACGAGCCGGCGATCGCTCAACACGATATCGGCGAGCGCGACCAGTCCGGCGAGCAGCAAGCACGCGGAGCCGTAATAGAAACGGGGCCCGAGCTTCGGCGACACGAAGATGGTCGCCGCCATCGCGAGCGCCGCCACCATCGCGATTGCGATCAAGCGGACTGCACTCTGACGAGCATCGCGCTCGCGGTTCTCTGGATCGCGACCGGCCATCGCGAGCACCGCGACGATCGCGATCAGTCCGAGCACCGGAGCGACGCCGAGGATCAAGTCACGAACGATCTCGACGTTGCCCGTGACGCCGCGCTGGAGCAGCCGCGTGACCAACCCGATCTTCGCAACCGCACCGTCGTAACGCTGGCCCTGCCCTGGTGCGAAGAAGATCGCGGCGAAGCCGACCGCTGCGCCTAGCGCTCCAAAGCGTGCGAAGCGGGAGATCTTCGGATTGGCCTGCCACCACGCGAAGCCGGCCATGAATGCACAGAGCGTCGGGCCGGTGTGCTCGTTGCACATGCCGGCCGCCACTCCGAGAACGCCGTACAATACGCATTTCCAGGTCGCGGGCGCACGCGCGAGTCGGAGCGGAACGAGAAACCACAGCTGGAGCGCGAGCCCGTAGACGTAGTTCGCGGAGTAGGCGCGGCAGAACAGCGTCTTGCCGAGTTGCGGCAATGCGAACCATAGCGCCCCTAACACGAAGGCCCACAACGCGAGGTCGCGGCCGCGCCTGAACGGCCAGCGCCCGATGCCGATCATGGTCACCGCGAGCGAGATCGCGAGATAGGCCGCCGGTGTGGCGACCACCGAAAACCACTCGAGCTTGTAGCCGAGGTAGGTCGCGGTCTGACCGAGCCGCGGATTCGAGTGGGTGTACTCGAGCTTCCAGTAGTCGAAAAATCGACCTACGGTGAGCGGCTTCGCTCCCGTATCGACTGCGACGTTCCAGGCGTCGAACCCGAAGGGCTCGTGATGGACGACCCAGCCGATGTGCCACGCGGTCGCCACGACGTAGGCGACGAACAGCACCCGCAAGATCTTCGACCACATGCCTACGTTCGCCGCGATATCACGTGGGTAGCTCGCGCAGCAAGCTCACTTGCCCGCCACGGTGGTGCCTGCGTATAAAGCGTTGTGCCCTGTATCGCGTGTGGACGGAGTGAGGCGCGACCGTTGTACGCGGTCAACGGCTTCTCGGTCGTAGAGTGCGAGTGCGGGCTGGCGCGAACGCTCCTCCCGCCAGGCTTCGATCCAGCATCGATCTACACGAAGGACTACTTTCAGGGCGGCCATCGCGACGGCTACGCCGACTACGCCGGCAGCGGTGAAGAGCTGCGCCACGAATTTCGTCGCGTACTTGCTGCATTGGAGCGCTTCGTCTCTGGCGGGAAGCTGATCGAGCTGGGCTGCGCGATGGGATTTTTTCTCGAAGAAGCCAAGCGGTCGTTCGACGTCTGTGGTGTCGAGATTTCCGAGCATGCGCGAGGTCACTGCCTGGACCACGGACTCGATGTCGTCCAGAACGCGGACACCCAGTTCCTGAATTCCCGAGGCCCGTTCGACGCGGCCGTGATGCTCGACGTGCTCGAACACATGCTCGACCCCGGGACCACGCTCGATCGACTTCACGGGACGATGCGACCGGGCGCACGATTGCTGATCACGACCGGGGACTACGGTTCCTTGCTCTCGCGCGCAATGGGCAAGCACTGGCGGTTGATGACCCCGCCGCAGCACCTCTGGTTCTTCTCGCCGCGCACCGTTACGGCGTTACTCGAACGTCACGGTTTTCGGGTTCACCGCGTCGAGCATCCCTGGAAGCTGGTCCCGCTCGCACTCGTCGCGTATCAAGCCACTCGGTACCTCGGCGGCCAAGAGCTCTTCCGTCGCTTCGTGCCTCCGGGTCGCCTCCCGATCAACTTGTTCGATTCGATGCGCGTGATCGCCGAACGCGTCAGTACATCTTCGGCGCCGCGTTGATCACCTGCAGCGCTTCCTCTGCCGAAAAGCCGATCAGCTGCGCGTACTCGCGAATCGATGGCCAGCGCGGCTTGCTGTACTCGATACCTCGCCGCATCGCTTCATCGCGATCGAGATGACCTTCGCGCACCATGTTCGAGAGCATCA
This sequence comes from Kofleriaceae bacterium, assembly GCA_025357755.1. Lineage (GTDB taxonomy): Bacteria > Myxococcota_A > Polyangia > Haliangiales > Haliangiaceae > JABFXX01. The sequence goes on from JANXOP010000132.1 coordinate 10,824, forward strand.
CTTCGTCCTCGGTGAAGCCCGCGATCGTTTGATAGATGTAGTTGTAGAACGGTGCGGTACCGTCGCCGATGCGCCACGTGGTGGTCGTGTCCGTCGCGACTTCCCAGTTGTACTCGCGCCGGATCGTCCCGACGATCGTGTCCTCGTGCCACGGTAGGTAGTGGAACAGGTAGAGGAAGTCGTCCTTGACCATGAACGTCTGGTAGAACGCGTTCGCGGTGTCGCGGAGTGATTCGTTGATGTACGCCGGGTTGCGAAGGTAGTTCTTCGCGAAGTAGCCGAGCATCCCCACCTTGTTGCGCAGTGACATGCCCGTGAGCGTGTTGCCGTGGTCATCCTGAGGCACCCCCATGAGCCCGGTCTTGTACGGCGCATCTTCGATCATGTTGCCAGCACAGAAGATCACGAGCTTGATCCCGGTCTCTTTGCGGAGCTGGCGAGCGTGCGTATAGAACTCTTTGTCGCCGGCCATGAGCAGCGTGACCATGCCGAGCTCGGGCTTCTTCAACCACGCCTCGACATTCTTGCGCACGTACCGGCGCTTTGCCGTGATATCCGCCGACCGGACGATGTGCTCGATGCCAAGCTTGCCGCACAAGCGCGCCTGGTTGCGCCGCGCGAGGTCCGTGACCATGCCCCAGTCGTAGGTGAAGGCGACGGGGTTCATCCCCAGCACTTGCTTGACGTAGTGCAGACCGTAGGACGAATCGCGCCCACCCGAGAACGCGACGATCACATCCGGACTGCCGTCTTTCGAACGATACGGCTCGACGGCATCGATCAACGCCTGCTCACCCTTTGGCGAGATCCGCTTCCAGGTCCTGCAGTAGTGACAGACCCCGGCTGGATCGAAGTCGACGTACGGGTAGGTCTCAGGCAGGATGCACTTGGCACACCGCTTCAGGCGATCGATCCGTGGCGAGTTGTCGACAATCGAGGTGCTGGCCTTCGCAGTCACGACGGCATCCCTGCCCGAAAGCGCGAAGGGTGTGCACACCATATCCGCCAGGTCGACCACGATCGCGTGATTGGCGTGGATCGGTTCGATCGCGCAATCCCCGAGTCGCCCGCCTAGCTCTCCATCGTGCACTGCTTGCAGGATGAAGCGCTCGCTCGCAAAAGCGAGGATCGTACCGGCGCGATTCGCAAGTCGAAACAAGGATCCTGTATTGGTCGCGAGCAGCAGCGCCCGCACGCTGTCGAACATCATCGCGATCGACGCCGAGCCTTCGATCTCTTCGAATGTCTGCCGCGTCGCTGCGCAGAGATCGCCCGTCGCGTCGAGCTTGAGCTTGAGCATGCCAGCAAGAATCTCGGTATCGAGATCGCCCTTTGGTGCGATGGCCGGATAGGTCGCCGCCAACAAGCGGTCGTTGACCACGATCCCGTTGTGGAGCGCAACGGCACCGTGCGTGATGACGGGTTGGTTGTTGTCGGCATTCGACTGGGTGCCGTTGGTCGCCAGCCGCGAGTGCCCCGCGATCGCTACCGGGGTTCCGGTCCCGAACCGGGCGAGCGACCGGTCGAGCAGAGCATGGAGCTGCGGATTTGCGAGAAACTGCTCGACGGAGCCGGCCTGCTTTAGAACCTCGATCGTCGTTCCGTCATGTGCAGCGACGCCCGCTGCTTCACGTCCACGCGTGACGGAGCTGCGCATCAGGCTGATCGCCAGCGACAGCGTAAGCTCGCGGTCGACGCCTTCGCTCTGCCTACAGATAACACCAAAAATGCCGCACATAGATCACAGGCTCCGCAGCAACTTCATACCTCGCCATGCGTCCGCCAGTTGCAGCTGCGCGAAGCTCTTCAGTGCGCGATAGCCGACGTTCAACTTGATGATGCGCTTGCCCGCGGCGAGCTGGGCAGATTCCTTCCAGCCTCGCTTGATGGCGAGCGTGTGGATCCGATCGAAGAAGTCGGACTCTTCACGAAAGCGCTGCTGGGTTCGCGTGAGCTCCTCGGTCGCATTGCTCTCGTGCCGCCTGTAACGGTAGCAACGTGCTGGCAGTCCAACCAGGACCTCGCCCGAGAGCAGGAGGTCGGTCGTGAGCTCCTGGTCCAGGACGAACTTGTAGTCCGCCGAAAACCTGCGCTGTCCAAGCCGACGCTTTCGAAAGCACAAAGTCGGAGCCATGATGAAGTTGCCCTTGAGCAGCGCTCGCAGGCCGGGCTCGCCGCTGAGCTCGAACTCGGTTTCCGTCGACGGCATGATGAAGTCTTTCACCTTGTCGGCAAGCGAGAACCGCTGCTGGCTATCGGGACCGATGATCTCGGCTCGGCAAAAAAAGGCTGCCGCCTCGGGGTACCGGCGAGAGGCATCGACCATGGTGCGGCCGTAGTCAGGCAACAGCTCGTCGTCGGCGTGTAAGAGGGTGACGAGCTCGGTCTCTGCATGGTCGATGCAGCGATTGAAGTTGCCTGCCATGCCGAGGTTACGTGGATTTCGGACGTACGAAATCCGCGGCTCGTCGAACGATCGTACGAGCGCTTCAGCGCCTGGTTCCGTGCTCGCGTTGTCGCAAACGAACCCCTGCCACTCGACCTCGCGTTGCGCGCACAGGCTGGCTACAGCCTTGGAGAGATAGTCAACGCCCGCGTGAAACGGGATGGCGAACGTGATCTGCGCAACCACTACTTTTTGACCATTGGCAATGGCACGGGCATCGCCACTTTATAAGTGTGCGCGGTGTACGCCAGGATCCCGAATGACATCTGCTTGTAGTTGTTTGGCATGTACCGATTCGAAATCAACGAACCCGCCGAGCCAAACAGCATCATCAGCCCGCACAGCCCGCCGATCACGCCTGATGGATTCAGCAAGGGACTTTCGGCGTCTGCACGAGTCCGGGCTCGCTCGGCCGCGTAGTAGGCGGTCAGGCCGCACATCGCGAGGATGCAGTACAGGAGCTCGGACGTGGTTCGTGGATAGAGCTGGACGAGCTTTGTCTTGAACATGAAGTGCGCGTACCAGAACCGAGCCAGCCACGTTCCACCTACGACCGAACCGAGGGCGATGATCTCTGTTCGACTGCGGCCGTACGCGATCGCGCCGCCAAATCCGAGAGCCATGATGATCGTAAACAATCCAACCCCGCCGAGTTCTCCAAGTGGCGGCCACACGTCGCTCGTTGGTAGCTCGCCACCAAACATCGCGATGTAGGTCGGTTCGGTCAGGGCGTCGAAATAGATGAATTTGTCGTCGATCTGACCGATATCGGTAAGGACTGCGTAGATGTAAGGACCTGCAACCAGCGCGAAGCATGTAGCAAGTAGGCCGACCATGAGTGCCCCCCTGCCGAGCGCGCGACGCCAAGGAAACACGACCGCACCTGCGACCAGGAGGCCAGGCGCCGACCATTTGAACCAGCCCGAATACAGCAGGCACAAAACCCCGAACACGAGTCCGAAGCCAATACCTCGGCGCGCGACTGCGAAGAGTGAGAGCGATGCAGACGAACGCAGCTCCATCAGAAATCGGATCGAGATCGGGATGAAGACGAGGAGGACGAGCACGCTGTACGGCTTGTAGGGAGCCGAGTCGATCAGGGGGAGCGCGGCGACGAGACCGATACCGAGCGCCCAAGTCGGGCGCAGAACCAAGCGCCAGGCCAGGTAGGTGGCCGGTCCGAGTGCAGCTGTTCCGATGACCTGCATGTCCTTCATCGCGAATGCGGTCTTCATGTTGAAGAGCTCGGCGTACCAGGCCAAGCCGTGAAGCGAGAGCGGCGGATAGATCAGCGGCACATCCTCACCGCGCCGGATGGCTTCCGCGGAGTCGACGATCCGGCCCATATCGCCTTCGAGGCCGTTGAGGCCGTATTGCGTCCCTCGGAGGGCGACCAAGATGCCGCCCGCGATGACCCCGGTCGCGAGGCCAGCGACGGCCGCACACGCAAGTCGCGACGCGATCGAGAAGCCGCGGCCACCTCGCACACGTACGGCCACCGCGAGGGCCACGACGAGCGCGATCGCCACCACGGTAAACCGCAGCTCGATTGCGGAGAGGCCGCTGACCTGGCCGATCCGGTCCATCGGATCGACCCGGATATGGCGGCACGCCAACGGCAAAAGCGTCGCCGCCGCGACCGAGATCACGATCTCGCCGAGCACCGCCCGCCATCCCGCCGTCGCCTCTGGCCGCTCGTCCAACATCTGCGGACCCTATGCGATGTTTGCGAGCGATTGCAATGCGTGGGCGCAGATGCGAGGCTGCGCACCGTCGACGAATATGTCCACGATCACGCGAAGATCGTTCCTCTACGGGTCGAGTGCACTTGCTGTCGGTGCGCTCGCGGCGTGCAAGCGTCGGGGCCCCCGCAAGACCGCGCCGTCTGCGCGCTACGCGAGCCACGTTCAAGTCGTGCCTCACCAAGATGACGACTTGTTGTTCATGAATCCCGATCTGCAGATCGCGATTGCATCGGGAGCACCGGTCACGACGATCTATCTGACCTCCGGCGAGGCGGACGCCGCGAATCTGAAACTACTCGCAAGCTATGCAGCGCAACGACAGGCAGGTGCACGCGCGGCGTACGCAATGATGGCCGGGGTCGCCGATGACTGGGCTAGCGTTCCTATCTCGTTCGACACCGTTCATGTCCTCGAGTTGTTCACGCTCAAAGCCAAGCCGACGATCCAGCTCGTCTTCGTCGAATTGCCCGAGGACGCGGATCATCTCACGACGGGTGGCAAGCACACGTTGCTTCGGCTGATAAGCGATCCACTCCTCGTTGCCACGACCGTGCGGCCGGAGCACGCAACCGTCGAGACCGACTCTTACTATACGAGCGCCGATGTCATCGCGTTGCTCGTCCAACTCTTCGAAAAGTTTCAACCGACCGTGCTCCGCACGCTCGATCAGGCGCCCGACGCTCGCTACGTGTCCGACCCGCAATGGCGGGCGTTCCACGATCATCCGGATCACGTCGTATCAGCCCGGCTCGTCGACAGAGCCGCGCACGCGTACTGCGCCGCGCACCGCACCGCTCAGCTCATGATGCTGAACTACCGTGCGTACAATCTGGCCGAGGTCGCGGCCAACCTCGATCCCGCCCAGCACGATGCGAAGGTCGCCGTGTTCGCGAAGTACATCGAGCATGACTCGAAGGCGAGCATGAAGAGCCCCTACGTCGAGTACGCGCAGTCCCAGTACTATCGTTGGCCTCGCGGTGGAACTTGGGCAACCCGCGGCAGCAATGGGATCTGGGTCTTTGCCGTCAAGAGCGGTTCGCTGGTGGCGTGGCACCAGCACGGTACGCTCTGGGATGGCCCGAGCAAGATCGGCAAGGCAACCAACCTTGCCCCGTACGTGTCTTCTACGACAGATAAGGCCGGACGCGTCCATGTCTTCGTTCGCGAGATAGACAACAACCATTCGATCCTGACGATCGCGCAGCAAAAAACGAAGCAGACGTGGCCCGCTGACTTCACGAACCTCGGGAGTCCAAATCTGCCGGCTCCGGACCTCTTACACACCCAGGTGGGACTACCGCTTGCGGCGACGACCAACAGCGGTCTCGTGGTCGCCTTTGTCCGGAACGGTGGCGGCGGCTTGAGCAGCAACGTGAGCGCCGGAACCGCATGGAATGATCTCGGCGGTTTCGAGATCCAAGACGGGCTAGCTACGATCACCACGCCAGACCAGAAGTTGTGGGTGTTCGCTAACACTCGCTTCAAGTTGCTGCGTTGGTCCCAGTCCTCACCAGACCAGCCGTTGGTCGTCGATCAAGATCTGCCCATCTCCAACCCGATCGGTGCGCCAGGCGTGACTGCGCTCGGCACGGGCATCGCAATCGCGTTTCGAAGCTCGCAGGGCGCGGTCTCTGTCCTGATGCCCAGCAGCGACCAGGCGATTGCCATTCCTGGATTTTGCGGTCCCGGAGGCCTGGCAGCGGCGACTCTCGGCACGGGTGACTCCGCGCGCGTGATCGTGATCGCTCGAGACGATGCAGCTGGCGTTCAAGTCGCCACCCAGACGGGCCCGGCCGCATTCGGCGAATGGGTCGGACTTGGAGGCCAGCTCGTCGACTATCCGATGGCGCTGAGCGATGCGGGTAAGGTGATGCTACTCGGGCTCGACTTCACGGGCAGACTCGTCGTGAACGAACATACCGGCGCGAACGCGTTCGGTGGTTGGCACCAGTTGGGTTGATGATCGGAGTGCAGGTATGAAAGTAGTGATCCTAGCGGGTGGTCTCGGTACGCGGCTGAGCGAGGAAACAACGATCCGGCCCAAGCCGATGGTCGAGATCGGGGGCAGGCCGATCCTCTGGCACATCATGAAGATCTACGCCGCCCACGGCTTCACCGACTTCGTCGTGTGCCTCGGCTACAAGGGCTACGTCATCAAGGAGTACTTCGCGAACTACTTCCTTCATATGTGCGACGTGACGTTCGATCTCGCGAATAACAAGATCGAGGTGCATCACAACCAAGCCGAGCCGTGGAAGGTCACTCTCGTCGATACCGGCGAAGCCACCAGCACGGGTGGCCGCGTAAAGCGCGTCGCGCAATATCTCACTGATGACGAGTTCATGCTCACGTACGGTGACGGCGTGGCGGACCTCGACGTCAAGAAGCTTGTCGAGTTTCACCGCTCGCACGGCCGGCTCTCGACGGTGACAGGTGTCCAACCTCCAGGGCGGTTCGGTCTCCTCGAGATCAAGGACTCGTTGGCGACGGGCTTTCGAGAGAAGCCGGTTGGTGATGGCGGTTGGATCAACGGCGGCTTCTTCGTCTTGAATCGCAAGGTGATCGACTACATTGCCGGTGACGAAACGGTATGGGAGAAGGAGCCAATGGAGCACCTAGCCAAGGAGAGTCAGCTCGGCGTGTATCTCCACCAGGGATTCTGGCAACCGATGGACACGCTTCGCGACCGCTCGCAACTCGAAGCGATGTGGGCCGCGAATCGCGCGCCTTGGAAGGTTTGGAAATGAGCGTCGATCTCGGAACGTGTCGCTTTTGTAGGACCGCACTGCAGGAGTCCTTTGCGGACCTCGGCATGTCGCCGCTCTCGAACGCGTACCCTTCGGCGGCCGACGTGTTGAAGCCAGAAGTGTTCTTCCCGCTTCACGCGTTTGTCTGCACGAACTGCTGGCTCGTTCAGCTTCACGAGCTCCAGACGCCGAGCGAGATCTTTACAGAATACGCTTATTTCTCGTCGTTCTCCGACTCGTGGCTCGAGCACTGTCGGCTGTTCTCCGACGCAGCGATCAAGCGCTTCGAGCTCGATGATACCAGTCGAGTCGTCGAGATCGCGAGTAACGACGGCTACCTCCTGAAGTTCTTCAAGCAACGCGGCATCGACGTGCTCGGTGTCGAGCCGGCGAAGAACGTCGCGGCCACGGCGATCAAGGCCGGCGTGCCAACGCTCGTCGAGTTCTTCGGCGTTGCGCAAGCTACTCGCATGGTCGAGGCCGGGCAACAGGCTGACCTTCTGGTCGGCAACAACGTGCTCGCGCACGTACCCGACATCAACGACTTCGTTGCCGGTCTCGCCCTGGTCTTGAAGCCCGTGGGCGTGTGCTCGATGGAGTTCCCCCATCTCGCGCGACTCGTCGAAGGCAACCAGTTCGATACGATCTATCACGAGCACTTCTCCTACTTATCCCTCAGCACCGTACAGCGCGTGTTCGCGCAACATGGCCTGCGGGTGTTCGACGTGGAGCAACTGCCGACCCACGGCGGCTCGCTGCGTGTCATCTCGTGTCGCAAGGACGCGCCGCACGCTCAGACCGGCCGCGTCGAAGCACTCCTCGAACGCGAGCGCTCTGACGGCTATCTCGACGTCGAGATCTATCGTCGGTTCGCCAAGAAGGTCATCGATACCAAGTGCGCGTTTCTCGAATTCCTGCTCGCCGCGCGACGTGACGGCAAGCGAGTAGTCGGCTACGGCGCGCCGGCGAAGGGCAACACGCTGCTCAACTACTGCGGTGTGCGTAGCGAGCTGATCGAGTACACCGTCGATCGCAACCCGTACAAACAGAACCGGCTGCTACCGGGCACGCGCATCCCGATCAACGCGCCCGAGGAGATCATGCGCACGAAGCCCGACTACGTCGTGATCCTGCCGTGGAACCTGCGCACCGAAATCTCGAATCAACTGGCCCAGATCCGAGAATGGGGCGGCAAGTTCGTCGTACCGATCCCGCGCGTCGAGGTGTTTTGAAATTTACGGCGACACAGCTCGCCGGTGCGTTCGTGATCGACCTAGAGCCGATCGTTGACGACCGTGGTTTCTTCGCTCGTACATGGTGTGGCGACGAGCTCGCACAGCATGGGCTCGTCGCGAATTTGGCGCAGGCGAGCCTGTCGTCGAATCGCACGCGCGGCACGCTCCGCGGCATGCACTATGCTGCCGAACCGCATCCCGAAACCAAGATCGTGAGCTGCATCCGCGGTGCGATCTTCGACGTGATCGTCGATCTTCGCTCCGGTCCGACGCAGTGCAAGTGGTTCGGGCTCGAGCTGTCTGCTGCGAATCACCGCATGCTTTACATCCCCGTCGGCTTCGCACACGGCTTTCTCACGCTCGCCGACGATACCGAGGTCAGTTACATGATCTCCGAGCGCTACGATGCGAGCTGCGCACGCGGCGTTCGCTACAGCGATCCCGCGTTCGAAATCCAGTGGCCGTCATCCCCGACCGAAATCTCTCAGCGCGATGCGACCTATCCGGACTTTGCCAGATGAAGCGGGTTCTGCTTACTGGTGCGACTGGCTTCATCGGCCGCGCGTGTATCGAACCGCTGCTCGCCCGTGGCTTCGAAGTTCACGCGGTTGGCAATGCACGCCAGCACGACGCACCGGTCACGTGGCATCGCTTCGATCTGCTAGCGCGCGAGCCAGCGGCACTCGTCTCGGCCGTCGCCCCCACTCACCTGCTCCATCTCGCGTGGTACGCGGCTCCGGGCAAGTACTGGACGTCTCCACTGAACCTCGCATGGGTCCGAGCAAGCCTAGCGCTGTATGAAGCGTTCGTCGCCGCCGGCGGTAGCCGGGCTGTCATGGGTGGGACCGCGGCCGAGTACGAATGGACGAGCGGCACGTTCGACGAGCGCACGTCATCCCTACGACCGGCGACTTACTACGGCACCTGCAAGCACGCACTCGAGCAGATCATCGCCGCCGACGCGAAGGCGCGATCGTTCAGCTCCGCGTGGGCACGCTTCTTCTTCCTCTACGGCCCACATGAATACCCCGAGCGCTTGATCGCGTCGGTGATTCGCGAGCTCTTGCAAGACAAGACCGCTCGATGCAGCCCCGGCACGCAGCAACGCGACTTCATCCACGTGGCTGACGCGGCTGTCGCGACGGTCGCCCTGCTCGACAGCTCGGTCACCGGTCCGGTCAACATCGCATCGGGGCACGCAGTCACCGTCAAATCTCTCGTCGAGCTGATCGCAGCGCAGATCGGCAAGGGTCACGTCGATCTTGGTGCCCTGCCAGGGGATCCGATTCCGGTAATTCGAGCCGCGACACATCGGCTGCGCGACGAAGTCGGTTTCTCACCGGAGTTCGATCACGAGCGCCGCCTCCGCGAAACGATCGCTTGGTGGCGGGAGCATATGGCATGAACGCAGCATTCTGGAAGGGTCGTTCGGTCCTCGTCACCGGGCACACCGGTTTCAAGGGCAGCTGGCTCGCACTGTGGTTGCAAAACCTCGGCGCCAAGGTCACTGGCTACGCGCTTTCGGCGCCTACGATACCGAGCCTCTTCGAGCAGGCCCGCGTCGCCGATGGGATGACTTCGGTGATCGGCGACGTTCGCGACCTCGCAACGTTGAGCGACACCTTGGCGAAGGCGCAGCCCGAGATCGTGTTTCACCTCGCGGCGCAGTCGCTAGTTCGCCTGTCGTACGACGAGCCCGTCGAAACCTACGCGACCAACGTCATGGGCACGGTGAATCTGCTCGAGGCTTGCCGACGCGTGGACTCGGTTGCAGCAGTCGTGATCGTGACTACCGACAAGTGTTACGAGAATCGCGAGTGGCTGTGGCCGTATCGCGAGAACGATGCGCTCGGTGGTCGCGATCCGTACTCGAATAGCAAAGCCTGCGCCGAGCTCGTCACCGACTCCTATCGACAGTCATTCCTGGCGAGCAAGAACATCGGCGTCGCGTCGGTGCGCGCCGGAAACGTGATTGGTGGCGGCGACTGGGCACGCGATCGAATCGTTCCCGACGCGATGCGAGCGTTTGCGGGTGGTTCGCCGCTCGTCATTCGCAACCCTGCTTCGATCCGACCGTGGCAGCACGTGCTCGAACCCTTGGTGGGATACGTCACGCTCGCCGAGAAGCTCTTTGGTGACCGCAAAGGCTTTGCCGAACCCTGGAACTTCGGCCCGGCTGACGATCTCGTGCTTCCTGTCGGTGATCTCGCGGACCGACTCGTGAATGCCTGGGGGGATGGAGCGGCATGGCACACGGTCGAACAAGCCACGGCTCCGCACGAAGCGAGGCTCCTGCGGCTCGATGCGTCGAAGGCGCGTGATCGTCTCGGTTGGAGACCATCGCTGTCGATCGACGCCGCCTGCACGTGGATCGTCGACTGGCACAAGGGGGTCGCGGACGGAGCCGATGCTCGCGCGCTTACTGACAATCAGACAACCAACTACGCCTCCATGCTGGAGCGCACATGAGCTTACTCAAGACCTACCGCTCGAAGGAATCCGGCTTCGGTGCGGACTATAACGAGCACCTCACCAAACGCACGAAGCTCGGCGAGTGGTTCCTCTTTACGAGGATCATCCCGAATACGCTCGATAAGCTTCGCGGCAAGGTGATCGACTTCGGGTGCGGGGTCGGCGAGATTTTGCGCCGGTGTCCAAGCGGTTCGATCGGCCTCGAGATCAATCAGAGCAGCGTCGAGTACTGTCGCAAGCTCGGAATGGACGTTCGACCATTCGATCCTGCGACGGACGCGTATCAGCTCGCAATGGTCGAGCCGAACACCTACCAGACGTTCCTGATGAGCCACGTGCTCGAGCACATCCCGAACACCGCCCACGTTCTACGAACGCTGCTTGCGTCGTGTCATCGCCTCGGTATCGAGCGCGTCGTCATCAAGGTCCCCGGTGCGCTGATGTACAGCAAGGACAGCACGCATGTGACGTTCGTCGATCACGCCTGGCTGCGGGCCAACGAGCTCCTCACCGCCGAGGGCTTCATGATCTCGAACATCTCGTACTATCCGTTCAACTCGGAATGGATCGGCAAGATCTCGCTCGTCCACGAGACGCTCGTCGTCTACGACAGAGCTTGATCGCCGAACGCGAGCCGGCGCAGGAGCTCTTGACGCTCGGCCGTGGCGGTCTCGTATTCTTTGATTCGGTTGTCGCGGACTACAACGTTCTCCTGGTTACCGCTGCGGAACGTTCGTGATGCCCCCCACTGGTCGGGCTCGAACGAGCGACCCTGCCGATCGACGATCAGCGTTGCCAGCCCGCGTGCGCGGATCTGGCGCGTCAGGCTCGTCCATCCACTTTCGTAGACCAGCGCGCCGAACCGGGTCTTGATTCCGGGTGCGCGCGTCGAAAGAAACATATCGCGCTTGATCATGAATGCGTTGGTTCGCACATGCGCGTTTGGAAACGGCGGGAACACCACGGCGAGACCGGCCGAGAGCGCGTAGTTCTTTGCGCGCAGGGCGAGCGAAGGACTCGCGCCCCCGTAGATCAGGTGATTACGCACGACACTCTCGAGTGAGCCTGTTGCGCCCACCAATCCCACCGTGGCCGGCGCGAATGCGGTAGCGAAAATTTCGAACCATCGCGGTTCGACGAGCTCGCAGAACGAGTTGAAGAACATCGCAATGTCGTGGGTCGTCCTGCGAGCAGCGGTGAAGTACGACGAGATATCGAAGCCCGAGTCATCGATCGAGCAGGTGTGGATGGGCAGACCTTTCGCTAAGGCGAGATAGGGGACGGTCGCGTCCGATTTCGAAAAGCCCTTGAAGATGAGCTCTAGGGTCCACTCGCATGTTGGCGGGGCAGCCCGAAGCGACTCCACGAACGTTCGAAAGACCTCGAGCCCGTTCGCGGCCCGAACGAGGTGAAAGATTCCAACTCTACCGATCGGGCTCGCAGCGCACACAGCGCTGCATGATAGCCTGCTCGGCCGTGGTTGAAGTGAGATTGCGATCCAAGCTCATCGCGAACGCGCGACGATGGGCGCCATGGCTGATCGGGATCGTGATCATCGCTGTCCTGATCAAGCGCATCCCACTCGCTGCGTTTCGCGGCGCCATTGGTCATGGCCCCCACCTGTTGCTCGCTAGCGTCGACCTCGGCGTGATGGTCGCTACGCTTTGTAGCGATTCGCTCGCGACCTGGATCGGCCTGATCGAGCTGAAGATGCGCCGCCCGTTCAAGCACGTCATCGTGGTTCGTGGCGCTACCTACCTGCTCGTGCTCCTCAACTACGCGGTCGGTCAGGGTGGATTTGGCTACTACCTCCATAGATCCGGCTCGACACCGATGCGAGCGACCGGCGCGACGCTCTTTCTGATCGGTACGAATCTCGCGGCGCTGCTCGTCGCCACACCAGCTTCCTGGTTGCTCCTCGGAGTTGCGCCGCTCAACAATACGATGTGGTGGACCGTGGTGGTCGGGTGTTCGGGCCTAGCGCTCTACCTCGTGGTGATCCAGCTCGGTCCAGCCGTGTTGCAGCGCCGTCAGCTGTTCGAGCCTCTGTTCGCGGCCGGTGTGCGGGGCCATCTCGTTTCAATTCTTGGCCGCGTTCCCCACGTGGCGATGATCGTCGTCGGCCAATGGGTCGCGCTTCGCGCGTGGGGGATCGAAGTTCCGCTCGTCGTTGCCGCGACCGTCATGCCCGCGGTCGCGATCGCATCGTCTCTACCGATCTCGCCGGGTGGACTCGGTACGTCGCAGGCAGCGCTCGTATATTTCTTTGCCGACTACGCGGTCGGCGCGACCTCCGACGACCGTACCGCGACCGTGCTCGCTTTCTCGATCGCGCACTTCGTCTACTCGATGCTCGCGTCGGTCGTCGTCGGCTTCGGCTGCGCACCGTTTGCCAAACGAGTCACGCCACCCGGTTCAGAGCCCGCTTGACGAGCTAACGGCTGGAGGGGCGACGCGGTCAACTTCGGCCTTCAGGATCGTTATCTCGCGCGTGAGCTGAGTGACCTGAGTCTGAAGCTCGACGAACTTCGTGTAGTAGTGGACCAGGATAAACATCACGACGACGATCGCCGTGTAGAAGACCAGATCGGCACCACGACCAACACCTACCAGGTTCGCAACATCGTTCGTGGTCTCGGGGAAGACGATCGCCACGCCGGCTGCAGCCAAGAGGCCGAACACCGTCATGATGTGAAATGGCAGCCGATTCCGGCGCAGAAAAACGAGCCATCCGATCGAGGTGATCGCGCTGAGTAGGATGAGGCGAATGATCATGAGCGGAAGAAGTAATCGAACAAGATCCGCACCGCCTGAAAGCCGCCCTGCCCCTTACTGATCGAATGCTCGGTGTACCTGACCGTAACAGGAACTTCGGTCACCCGAAGCCCGCTCTTCCCAATCTTTCGCAGCAGCTCGGACGCGTGTGCCATACGATCTTGAGTGATCTTGAGCTGAGGGGCCGAACTCGCTCGGAAGGCGCGAAATCCGCAATGAGCGTCGCTGAGCTTCATTCCGGATAGTCCGTTCGAAACCAGCGTTGCTGTCTTCAACAGCGCGACGCGCCGCGAGCTTGCTCCCTCGATTTCTTTGCCGAGGAATCTCGAGCCAAGCGCGATGTCTGCCGTCGCGAGCGCTGCGACGAGCGATTCGATGTCAGGCGCGTGATGCTGGCCATCGGCGTCGAACGTGACGATCGAGCGAGCGCCGCGACGCAGGGCGTACTCGATGCCCGTTTGAAGCGCTGCTCCCTGTCCGCGGTTGATCGGGTGTCGGAGCACCATCACACCCGGCTGGGCCGCGAGTTTGGCGGTGTTGTCACGCGAGCCATCGTCGACCACGACGATCGACCAACCAGCGCGTGCCACCTCACCCACCACTTCACGAATCACGTTGCCTTCGTTAAAGGCAGCCACCACAACCCACGTCTCGGCACGCGCCACGGTCACGCTCTAGCTTATAGACAGCTCGGCGCGTTCCTGCAAGTGAGCCCTCTCACGCGGCCGTGCACGTCGCACGATAAGAAGGGCGAGCGCGACGCAGGTGCTAACGACCAGCCAGAACGAATATCGCCAATCGGTGATGGGAGCCACGATGAAAAGCGCGCTCTCGCCGACGAGCCCGGACATCAAGAGGCCAAAGGTCTCTCGATCCCTGAAACAAAACCCCAGGAGAGCAATCGCCAGGAAGAAGTAAATATAAGCCTGGAACAGACGGGTCGAACCCAGCCACCACGTCAGCTCACGCAGCTTCTCCTGCAGCTTGCTCGACGTAGCCGTGTGCTCGATGCTCTGGCCGCTCGCCACGGGATCCTGGATATCCGTGAACCATTGATAGATGGCCGATCCGCGATTCGCCTCTGGGACCTCGGGCAGCTGGAGTACCTGCGCGAAGATCTTCCAGCGATACGTCAAATAGGCTTTCGGATGCGCGAGCACCACACGCTTCCACGCACGGGATAGCGCCAGCCGCTCTTGCTCGTTGCTCGGCACCTTGAAATATCCGTTCGTCACATCCCAAAGTTCGGCGGCAAAGTTCCAAGCGTCGATCGGGGTGCGAGTCTTCGCCTGGAGATCCGAGGATGGAACCAGCGGACACCCATCCAGGAGCGTCTTCACGTCGGAATCGTTGAGCTCCGGCGCAAAGCGCAGGGTTCCGACAATGTCGAGGAGCGCCATGCCCGACTGCCAGAGGTGCGCGTTGCGAGTGACTAGCGCGGCCGACGCAACTTGCACCGAGAGCGTGATGGCAAGCCACGCGGCAATAGAGATCGAATAGCGCTTCCACCAACGGTAGGCAGGATTCCACACGAACAGGATCGTGACGATCGGCAGCGTCATCGCGAGCGCATTCCACCGCATCGCCGTTGCCATCCAGATCATCGCGAGGCCCGCAACTCGCAATCCGCGGCGCGGCGACAGCAGCAAGCCCGTGCCGAGCGCGAGGTAGCCCGCCATCTGCGAGTCTTTCCAGATCACGGCCATCGTCGTTAACACGATCGGGAACCACAAGATCAGGCTGGCAAGTGGCGCGGCAAGCTTCGCTGACATCCGCGATCGCAAGATGAGGTAAACGCCTCCGAGGAAGCACGCGCTCTGGATCAGGAGCATGCCGATCGGACCCGCGATCACGTAGTCGACGATACTCCACGTCGCCGCCATGACCGGAGGGTGACCCTCGCTGTACTCGCCAGCTCGCGCTTCCAACAACTGGAGCACCGAGTCGTAGCTCATGTAGCCAGGAAACGCGTACGCCATGAAACCCAGCCATCCGACTGCGAGGCTCACCCACGCCGGAATGCGATGCAGTCTCTTCACATCGTCCTCGCGGCGCGCCGAACGATCAACGTGGTCGTCGCGACAAGCATGCAGACGACCATCCACAGGGAGTTACGGAAATCGCGACTCGTGGCGATGAAGAACACGGAACCCTCCATCAGGATGCCGCTGCACAAGATGGCAAGGACCGCTCGCTCACGACGCGCGAACCCGAGCAGCGCCAGTGAAACGACCAGGTAGAGCCCTGGCACGAATAGAGCGGTCTTGCGATCGAGACTGGTGAACCATCCGGTGATTGCCAGCTGGAGATCCGAGTTGCGCGTCGAAAGCCCGAGGAGCTGACGACCATCTTTGTCGACCACGACGCGATTGGGAACGCTACCGCCGCGCGAGAGCACCTCCGCGAATACAGCGATGCGGTGCTTCAGATACGCCTTCGGATACTCGCGAATCAGTGTTTGTCGCGCCGCCTCGATCGCCTTGCGTTGATCATGCGGTACAGGCAACTCACCGGTGAGCGAGCGCTTCCACATGGCGAGCTGCGGATCGGCGATGATGCTCACGAAGTCGCGTGGGTTGTAGAGCTCGCGAGCGCGTTCGTGGATCTCTTCTTCAACTTGCAGCCCCGTGCCAGCGAAGAGTGTCTTCAGTTTTGCGTCTGGAAGATCTTCGTCGATGTACGCGAGGGTGCCGACGATGTCATGCACCACGACCGTGGAGCTCCACCCGTGCGCCTGATGATTCGTCAGCTCGTGATCGATTCCGATTGAGAGCAGCGTGATCGCAACCCACGCAAACGTGGCGAACGCGTACCGCCGCAGACGGGTCGCGTTCGGCACGTATTCGAACAGGATGACGACTAGCGGAAGCGTTGCGACCGGCGCAGCGTAGTGAAAGGCGCTTGCGGCGCAAAGGCTTGCGAGGCCGGCGATTCGAACGCGTCGATGTACGGATAGGAGCAACCCTGTTCCAAGCGCGAGAAAACTCGCGGTCAAGCTGTCCTTCCAGATCATCGCCATCGTCACCATGACCGGTGGGAACACGATGACAGCCGTCGCTGCGCACGCCGCAGGTCGTGGTCGAAGTGATCGCCGAAAGATCAAATAGAGACCTGTAAGGAACGCGGTGACCTGGACCAGCAACATCAGGCACGGGCCGGCCACCACGTACTCGAGCGACCGCCAGAGCGCCGCGATCGCAGGCGGCTGGTCATCGGAGTACTCACCTGCCCTCGCCTGTACAAAATAGCGAAGTGAATCGAAGGTCAATTGGCCCGGGTACGCGTAGATCACGACGACGAGCCACCCGATCGCCAAGACCACCCAAGGATGCACCCCAGCGATCGCGCGTCGGAGGGGCGTGCGACCAATCACCGGCGCGAATATAGGCAGTTTTCGCCGCGTGCCAACTGTCCAGCGCAAATCCCGACGCCCCGTGATAGGAGAGAGCAGTGAACGGGTCCAGCGGCCGTGTGTTGCGGTGGTTGTTTTGGCTCTACGTGGCTATCACCGTGATCCACATCGCGTTCGTGGTGAACCACGAGCCGTTCGCCTTCGACGCGTGGAACGTCGCCTCTGATTCGGGAGCCAAGCCGGCAACCGTGTCGCGATTCCTCGGGTTCTGGCACCAGCAGTACACGGAGAGCAATCCGCGCATCGGGCAACCGCTGGCCTACCTCGCTTACAAGATTGCTGGGTTTGCGGAGATCGGAACGTCACTTGCCTTCCTCGCGGTCGTACTCGGCGGCTTCGTCCTCGGGACCGGTCGATACCCATCGGTGCGACGAGGGCGAGACCTCGCGGTGCTCGCAATCGGTATCGGGTTCCTGTGGTTCGCGTCGCCGAGTTTGCCCAGCTACCTGTTCTGTCGCGCGTACGCGACGAACTACGTGTGGGTTGCGGCTATACAGCTTTGGTTTTTTGTCGCGTTGCGGATGCGGGCGAGTCGCGCTCCCGCGCCGTTCTCCCCGATCAAGCTCGCCGGCGTTGCTGTACTTGGCGTCGCAGCAGGTATGGGTAACGAACACGTCGGACCGACCATCATCCTGTTCTCGTTCGCCTTGGCAATCTGGACGAACCGCCGAGGACGCCGTGACTGGTTCCTCTGGGCGGGCGCATTCGCGGTCTTGGCCGGGTATGCCCTACTGTTCTTTGCACCGGGTCAGGGACATCGTTATCAAGGACTGTCGGAGCGCTACACGGTCGTCCAGCAGATCTTGGTTCGTGGTGTCTCCGGCAACCTGGGCATCCTCCAGCTGCTCCTGTTTGCCGCCGCGCCGCTCATGATCCTTGCCGTCGCCATTATCTCGGCCGGTCAGCTCGACGTTCGCTCGTTCGAGGAAGGTCGCGACGTCCAACGGCGGGCGCTGATCGCGACCTTGGGATTTCTCTTGGCCGGCACGCTAATCACGGCCACCGTGTTCGCATCACCACTCCTGGGTCCTCGGTTCTACCTCCACGCGATGCTGCTCTTCCTGGCAGGAGTGATGGCACTCGCCAGTGCATTCCTCGACCGACCACGTTCGTTTGCTCCATTCGTATTGATTGCAGTGGTGTCCAGCGGCTACGCGGTCGCCAAGACCGTACCGCTCTATCTCAAGCTCTCCCACAATTCGGAGACTCGACTCGCCGAGCTCGCCAAGGCACCTGCGGGAAGCGTGTATACGGCCTCCGCCTGGTCGCAGGTGGTCGAGTCATGGTGGTTTCTCGGAGATGACCTGCGCGACCAAAAGAAACAGGAGATGGTTGCGAGTTATTTTGGACTCCATCGCGTCTTGTTCCGAGGTGGCGATCTCTGGACGACGCTCGGAATCACGGACGTCAAGCTCACGATGCACTACGACATCAGCCCCTCGGTCTGCCTTGACGAGGTCGACTCGCTCGATCTGAAGCCGTACGTCGGACGCGACATCGAAGGCCTCCACCACGCATTCGTCGATTCGATCACCGAGATTCAACGCAGTGTTCCCGACGCGCACGTTCATTCAGTCGCTCTCCAGGCGACGTTCCTTGGAACGCCCCCGCCAATGCCGCGCAAGACGATCTACGTTGCCCGCTGGACGGAAGGCGTCCTCGAAGGCTACACAGCTGGCATCAAACGATTGGGTAGAACTCCCGCGCGTGAATTGGTTCTCGCGGCCGAGCTCAAGAAATCGCCGTGGGAAATGTACGTCGTCGCGGTTGGTGATGAGCCGAAGAAGGTCGGGCTGTCGACCGACGCTTCGTTGCACTACGAGCCGTGGCTCACTGGTCAGTACTGGATTCTCGCTTGCAAAGCCGACTACTGCTTCGTGACGCTGTCGACCAGCCATAAGGTTTGAGCTGTAGATCTACGCGCAGCTCATTCGACGGTTACTTCCGCAAGCTCCAGACGTGGACCGCCGGCGCACTCCGGTAGTTTGGAGGCGAGGATTCGGACACGATCTGATCGATCCGAGATACCCCACGTGTACGCCTTCGCGGCTGCGCCCGGATTGGGGACGTCAGTCTGAACCACGCGGTCGAGCCATGCGGCGCCCGTCCAGACTTGGATCTGGAAGTCGGTCGGGAAACCCTCGCCCGGTGGGGCGGTGATTGGATATAGCGTGACCTTGGAGAACGAGATCGGATAGGGAAAATCCAGCTCGAGCCACTGAGTCGGCCCCACAGCACTCACAAAACCCTTCGACGCGGTGGTCGTCATAAAAGCACCATCGATCGCGAACGTGGCGCTTGAATTCTCCGCTACAGACGAGGCGTTCGCAGTAAACGATTCGCCGCAGAACTTCTTATCGGCCTCGAACGGGTCAGAGGGCACGACAAGTCGGGTGCGATGGACAGCCCCTTCGAGGTTCTTCCAAAAACGCGAAGTAGTCATCGGTGCTCGCACCGAGGCTAGTAGCTCGGCAAGCTCACCACACTGCATCGCATGGCGAGCTGCGAAGATCGCAGGTGCCGAGGTATTAGCGGGCGCGTTGTAGTCGTTCGATGGGTCGCCAAAATCTGCGAGTGTCCACGCCCACGGCAGGCTCTTCTCGTGGCCGGTCATCCCGGGCTGGTTGACCGTGATGTGCGCGCCGAGAGGATTCGCGAGACCGAGTACGTCGATCACGATGCTGTCGAGTGGGACGGTCGCGCCACCGGTGCCGAGCCGACCTACCGCGTACATGACCGATTCCGAGTAGGCGGGGTTCGCCGGGAGGTCGAGCCCGCCTTCGCTGATCAACCGATGCTCGTGCTTCTCGAGCGCGTTATTCACGAGGTTTGTCGAGTACGCATCAGCAGCAAGGAATACGTCGGCGCTGGTCGGATGTTCGGTCTTCGTCCACGTCGCATAGTTGTGACGCTCGTCGGCGACACGCACGGCTGTCGCATGCGGCTTGCCATCCGAACGGATGATGAGTGCCGCGACTACCCACATCAGGAGTAAACCCAGCGCCGGTGCCGTGACGCGCTGGAGCGGCAAGAGGAGTGCAGGCAGGAG
>JANXOP010000194.1 GCA_025357755.1 Kofleriaceae bacterium
CGCTTCCGATCGCATGCGACATGGCCGCGGGCAGGAGCCCCAGGGCCGCGAGCATCGCGGTCATCAGCACCGCGCGGAGCCGCTCGCGGGCACCCTCGATCGTCGCGGTCCACAGGTCCTGGCCCTTGTCGAGGCGCGCGCGGATCGCGGAGACCACGAGCACGCCATTGAGTACGGCCTGGCCGAGGAGCGCGATGAAACCGACGGCGGCCGACACGCTGAGCGTCATGCCGACGAAGGACAGGCCGAGGAAGCCGCCGAGCAAGGCGATCGGCATCGTGAGCAGGATGATCGACGCGTCCCACACCGTGCCGAACGCCGAGAACAGCAGCAGGAACGTCAGCAGGATCGACAGCGGCAACACCAGCGTGAGCCGCTTCATCGCGCGCTGCTGGTTCTCGAACTCGCCACCCCACAAGAGGTCGTAGCCGACCGGCATCTTGACGCCGGCGTTCACGCGCTGCTGGGCCTCGGCGATGAACGAGCCGAGGTCGCGGTTGCGCACGTTCATCCGGATGCCGACGTAGCGCTTGCCATTCTCGCGCGTGATCACGGCGCGCGAGCTGCCGAGGTTGACATCGGCGAGCGCGCGAATCGGAACGAGCCCGCCATCCTTGAGCGGCACGCGCAGGTTACGGATCGCCTCGACCGAGTGGCGCGCGCCGACCGGTAAGCGCACCGTGACATCGAACCGCTTCTCGGCCTCCCATAGCTCCGACGCGGTGTGACCCGACAGGGCGGTCTCGACGTAGTCTTGCAGGCTACCGAGATCGAGGTTCCAGCGTGTGAGCGCGTCGCGCTTCGGCACGATCGAGATCGAGGGCTGCTCGGAAGACCGCACGATGCCGAGGTCGGCGACCCCGGCGACCTTGCCGATCTCACCCTCCATCGCTTCGGCGAGCTGCTGCAGCGTCTGCAGATCGTCGCCGTAGATCTTGACGGCGACCTGACCGAACTGGCCGCTGATGTTCTCGGCGACGTTGTCGCGGATCGGCTGGCTGAAGTTGTATTCGAGCCCCGGGATGGCCTTGAGGTTCTTGTCCATCACCTCGACGACGTCGTCGAGCGTGTGGATGTTGTCGCGCCACTCCTTCATCGGCTTCAACTTGACGAACACTTCGAGGTTCGAGGGCAGGGTCGGATCCGTGCCATCTTCAGGCCGGCCGAGCTGGCTCAGCAGCTCGGTCACTTCGGGCAGATCCTTGCGCATGAGCGCGGTGATCTTCGGCGTGAGCTTGCGGCCCTCGGTCAAGGAGATCGGGGCGGGCAGCGTGAACGTGACGTAGAGCGCGCCCTCGTTGAGCTCGGGCAAGAACTCGGTGCCGAGGCGCGGCGCGAGCTCGACACCCGCGACGAGCAGGGCACCCGCGGCGACGAACACCGCCCATGGATTGCGCATCGCATGGATGAGGACCGGGTCGTAGCCGCGCCGCGCGACCTTCAACACCGGCGATTCTCGGATCTTCTTGTGCCGCCGCAGCGCGAAGAACGCGAGGGCAGGGACCAGCGTGAAGCTCACGATCATCGCGCCGATCAGCGCCGAGACGACGGTGTGCGCCATCGGCGCGAAGATCCGGCCTTCGACGCGCTGGAGCGCGAAGATGGGCAGATACGCCGCGACGATGATCAGCAGCGAGTACAGCGTGGGCCGCGCGACCTCGCGCGAGGCCTCGAAGATCGACCTGGTGCGTTGCTCCTCGTTCATGCGCTGGTACTCGTCGCCCGCGCAGTGTCCGAAGACGTGTTCGACGAGGATGACCGCGCCATCGACGATGATGCCGAAATCGACCGCACCCATCGAGAGGAGGTTGGCCGACATGCCGCGCGCGTGGAGGTAGATGAACGACGCGGCAAGCGAGAGCGGGATCACGATCGTCACGAGCAGCGAGGCGCGGATCGAGAGCAAGAAGATGAAGAGCACCACGCTGACGAGCAACGCCCCTTCGAGCAGGTTGTGGAACACGGTCTCGAGCGTGGTGTCGACGAGCTCGCTGCGATCGTAGAACGGGGTGACCCTGATCGTCGGCGCGTGCATGCCCGCGACGAGCAGCTCGGGCTTCGCCGCGCCCTGGAGCGAGTAGAGGTTGATCGCATCGGGCTCGTCGATCGCGCGCAGGCCGGTGCCCGCGGCGCAGGCGAGCTCGGCGACGATCGGGCTGCCGTGGATCGGGGCTGCGTCGGTGCAGGGACCGGTGAACGTGCCGAGGTCCTTGGTGACCGTCTGCGCGTTCTCGTTCGTGTACTGCATCGCGATCTTCAGCTTCGTCGCGTCCTTACCTTCTGGTTTCTGGACGAACGCGATCTTGCCGTTCGGTAGCGAGTGCTCGTGGAGGTCCGCGAGCCGCGCACGCAGGCCCTCGAGCACGCGCGAGGGATTCTCGCCGCGGCGCATGAGCACGATGCCCTCGACGGTGTCCTCGTTGAGGTTGCGCGTGACGACGCCCTGGCGCGGCTGATAGCCGATCGTGACGGTCGCGACGTCCGAGACCTTGACCGGCACGCCCGCGTGGAAGCCAACGCGGACCTTGCCGATATCGTCGGTCGAGTTGAACGTGCCGAGCGAGCGGATCACGAACAGCTCGGTGCCGCGCTCGATCGAGCCGCCCGACGCATTGGCGGAGGCCTTCGACAGCGCCTGGAACAAGTCATCGAGGACGACGCCGAGCGACGCCATCTTCGTCGGATCCGGTTCGACGTGGACCTCCTTGACGAGCCCACCGTACGACACGACATCGGCGACACCGGGCACGCGCTTGATCGCCGGCGCGACGACCCAGTCCTGGATCGTACGCAGGGTCATCGGATCGGCGCCCTTGCCTTCGAGCGTGTAGCGATAGACCTCGCCGATCGGCGTCGCGAGCGGACCGAGATCGGGCGTGACCCCAGGCGGCAGGTTCGCATCCGGAATGCGCTCGCTGATCTGCTGGCGCGCGACGAGCGGCTCGACGCCATCCTCGAACGTCAGCGTGACGAGCGAGAGCCCGAACAGCGAGATCGAGCGTAGGCGATACAACCCGGGCACGCCGTTGAGCGCGCGCTCGAGCGGGATCGAGACTCGGCGCTCGACCTCCTCGGACGGCTGACCGTTGTAGATCGTGATCAGCTGGACCTGGGTGTCCGTCGGATCCGGGAACGCCTCGATCGTGAGGTTCGAGTACGCGTAGTAGCCCGCGCAGCCGACGAACACGGCCATGATGAACACCAGCAGGCGCGTCGAGAGCGACCGCTTGACCAGCCCTTCGATCATCTAGTTATCCAGTTGGATCTGGTTATCGAGGAGGATCGCGCCCTGCACGACAACCTGGTCGCCGGGCTCGAGGCCCGCGAGGATCGGCATCTTGCCCGCGCTCGAGGAGCCCGCGGTCACGACGCGGCGCTTGAGCGAGCCGTCTTTTTCCTTCACGTAGACGTAGCTCGTGAGGCCATCCGACAGCACGGCCGACGCGGGGAGCGCGACCTTCGCGGTGTTCGGGTCGTAGAACTTGATCTGCGCGTACGCGTTCGGCCGCAGCGTGCCTGCGAGGTTCGCGAGGCGAACGCGGACCGGCACGGTATGGCGATCCGGATCGACTACGGCCGAGACCTGATCGACCTCACCGTCGACCTCGGTGGTTCCACCGATGATGACCTTGGCCTTCGTTCCCTGGACGAGCTGCCCGACATCGTTCTCGAACAGGTCCGCGACGACCCAGACATCGCTGAGGTCCGCGATCGCCATCACGGAACCCGAGCTCGCATCGACGTTCTGGCCGACGTTGAGGGTCTTCTCGACGACGACGCCATCGCGCGGTGCGGTCACGGTGAACGAGGCTTCGCCGTTGCCGGCGACCCTTAGCGACGAGAGCTTCGAATTCGCCAGGCGCACGGCGAGCGCGGCTTCGGCGACCGCTTGCTGCGAGGTCACGAGCTCCTTCGCGGGCAGCGACCCAGCATCGACGAGCGCCTTGGTGCGATCGTAGTTGACCTTCGCGGTGCCAGACTCGACGGCGGCCTTCTCGAGATCGGCGCGGAGCTCGGCGAGCCCGGGGCTCGACACGGTGAACAACCTCTCGCCCATCTTCACGTGCTGGCCGCGCTCGACGAGCACACCGGTGACTCGACCCGCGAGCGGCGAGCCCATGCGCGATGTACGCGCTTCATCGAATACGATGCGCGCTGGCACCGGATCGGTCCAGTGCGGCTCGCTCGGTTGCGCGGGCGCGAGCTTCACGACGCCCCACATCGGCGCATCGTTCGTGAGGGTGACCGCATCGCTGCCGACCGTCATGCCGGGAGCCTTGGTCTCGGTCGGCGGATCGGGGCGCTTGTAGTGACGCGCCAACACGATCGCACCGAGACCGAGGATGATGGCGCCGACGAAGATCGGGATGCGCAGCGGGCTGGCCTGACCTGCCTGGGGCGCGGGGACCGTCACTTGCTGAACTTCATCGCTCACGAGAACCTCCTGTGCGCGCTAACTGATCGTCGAGGCCGAGTGCTTGCCGCAATTGCGCACGCACGGTGAAGAGATCGAAACGAGTGTCGAGGACCTCGAGGAGGAGGTCGCGATGGGCGCGCTCGACCAGCAACAGATCGGCGAGCCGGGCCTGGCCGAGGTCGAAGGCCCTCCGGGTCTGGAGGATGATCTGCGTCGATTTCGGGACCGAGTCGGCCTCGAGGCGCTGCAGTGTGGTCTGCAGCGTCGTGCGCTGCGAGAGCAACGCGTCGACGAGGCCATGGGCTTCGCGAACTTCGGCGCGATCCTGTGCTTCGATCGCGTGCGCATTCGCACGCGCCGCGGCCGCATCGTGATTCCCGCGATCGAACAGCGGGAGCGGGATGCCGACCGAGAACACCAGTTGCTGGTGCTGGTTACCGGCGGCGACGAGGTTGTCGATCATGTAGCTCACGCTGATCGTGGGATCGGGAATCGCGCGCGCGCTCGCGAGCTTCGCGTCGTAGCCGAGCGCCTCGGCCTCGAGCTTCGAGGCGACGCGCACGGGGCGGCTCTCGATCGCGCCCTGGGTCTCGGGCAAGGCGGCCGGCAACGGCGCGCCCGCGTCGAGGGCGGCGACATCGAGGCCCTGGATCGAGCAGGTCGCGAACAGCGCCGCGGAGCACGCGGCGGCGGCGCTCGAGAGCTCGGCTTCGGCGCGGCCGAGCTGGAGCTCGAGCTCGAGCGTGTCGAGCTCGATGCGCTCGAACTCGAGCGGCGAGAGATCCTTGTTGTCGACGCGCACCTTCTCGTTGTCGCGGAGCTTCTTCGCCGCATCGAGGTTGATCGCCATCGCCTCGCGCTTCGCCGCGACATACGTGAGCTTGCCGAGGGCAGAGGTCGCATCGCCGAGCCGACCACCGAGCGTGCCGACCGCGGTCTCACCGGCCTCGCGCGAGCGGGTATCGGCGGCGTTCCGGCGATGGCCGCGCTTGCCGAGCTCGATCATCTCGCCGATGCCGATCTCGTAGTTCGTGGTCTGGCCGAGGCTGAGCTTCGGATCCGTGCTGCCGGGGCCGCCGTTGCTCGAGTTGGTGTTGCCGAGCACGTACCCGCCGGTCGTGAACTGGAGCTGCGGGTTCGGAAGCACCCGCGCTTGTTCGCCCTGAGCCCGGGCCGCTTCGATCTTGGCGGTGGACGCCTCGATCACCGGATCTCGATCGCGTAGCCAGGTCGCGAGTTGGGTCGGGTCGGCGAGCAGTGAGCGCACGGGGGCGGAGTCATCCGCATGCGCCGGCGCCGCCATTGCCACGAACGTTGCCCCGAATGTCGCGAGGACTGTTGCGAGCTTCATGATGCGAGCGGTCAAGAGCGACAAGCTGAGTCAGTCCATGCCGGAGGGGTGTGAAGAAACCGTGAATTCGCACGGCGATGGACGATCGATCGGGGCACGTTGCCATGGTAGGTCGACCGGCCCGTAAGTCCATGAAGATACCGTTATAATGGCGTCATGCCGGAGTGCCGCGAGTGCAAGGACGAGGTCGCAAAGCTGGTTTCTGTGAAGGTCGAAGGCAAGGTCAGGAAGCTCTGTGCAGACTGTGCTGATCGGCTGCGAGAAGCGGGCGAGGTGGCGGAGGCGAGCGAGAGCGTGATTCAAGGAATGATGGGCTTCAAGGGGCGCCGGTAGCGGCCCGTCTCGCGGCCTTGTCAGACTGCTTTGGCAGGCTGTGCCCGTGCAGACCGAGATCGCCCGTGGGGAAACGCCGACCGTCGCTACGCCGCCCATCGCGGAGGGCTCGCGCCCGACCGCGAACGTGCGCGGCCAGGCGCCGGACGTGTTCGGGAACATCTTCATCGGCATCGCCGGGATGATCGGTGCGGGCAAGTCGACCCTCGCCGAAGCACTCGGCAAGCACCTCGGTATCGACACCTACTACGAGCCGGTCAAGGACAACGAGTACCTCGCGGACTTCTATCGCGACACCGCGCACTACTCGTTCGCGATGCAGGTGTACCTGCTCAACCGCCGGTTCCAGCAGCACCAGGAGATCATCTGGCGCGGTCGCTCCGCGGTCCAGGACCGCACGATCTACGAGGATTCGATCTTCGCGAAGATGCTCGCGAAGACCGGGCTGATGGACGAGCGCGACTACCGCACGTACGTCGATCTGTTCCGCAACATGAGCAACTTCATGTGCAAACCGAGCGTGATCATCTACCTCGATGTCTCGCCCGAGGGCAGCGCCGAACGCATCCGCGCACGCAGCCGCGATGTCGAAGCGCAGATTCCGCTGAGCTACCTCGAGGCGCTCAAGGAGGGCTACGACGAGTTCATCGCGAGCATCTCGAAGGTCATCCCCGTGATCCGCGTCGACTACGAGCGCTTCGCGACCGCCGAGGAGATGGCCGAGGTGATCCGGCGCGAATACATGGACGCGTCGTTCCTGCGCCAGGTCACACGCTTCGACCCGGCGCGCTAGACTCGGACGGGTGCAGTGGCGCGACTTGAGGGCAGGCTTGATCGCGGTCGCGATCGGGTTCGGGCTCATCGACGGCTGTCCGCTGCCGACCCCCGGTCACGTGCCGGCGTGGGAGCTCGGCATCGTCGAGCCGATCCGCCGCGTGCGCGATGTCGTCGAGACGCCGGTCGCGTGGATGCGCGACCTTCTCTACGTCAGCCAGCAGTGGTCGCTCTATCAGGCGCCGATCGCCGAACGCTATCGGATGACGATCGACGGCCTCACCGAGGCGCGCGAATGGCGAGTGCTCTACCGCGCCGGTGATCGCGAGCATCGCGACGATGCAGCGCTGATCGAACATGCCCGGATGTGGGGGACCTGGGATCCCACGAGCGATGCCCCGGCGCTGGAATACCGTTCGTTCTGCACGTTCATCACACAGCGGATGATCGCGATGCATCCCGAGCTGTTGGCCGTGCGAGTGCGTCAGGAGAAGATCGTGATCGGGCAGGGCGAGGTCACGCCGACCGGCGAGTTCCTGTGGCCGTGCTCGAAGCGGGTGCGGTTTTGATCGCGCGCGCATGGCGAGCGTGGGTGGACCTCCTGGATCGAAGGGAGCCGCCGACCGCGCTCGCGCTCGTCCGGATCCTGCTCGCCGGCGTGCTGCTGATCGACTACCTGAACGTGTGGCGCATGGGGCTCGTCGAGGCGATCTACACGCGGCCACCGGTCGGAGTCGCGATCGGCGAGGCGTGGCTGTCGGCGAATGCAGCGTGGGCGCTCGCGACGGTCTCGCTCGCGCTGATCGTACTCGGCGGGGCGACCCGCGCGGCGTGCATCGGCTACGTGGTCGCCTCGGCCGCGCTCGCGCACCTCACGCCGAATGGCGAGAGCGGGCTCGACATGATCTCGCGGGTGGTGTTCGTGATCCTCGCGCTGTCGCGCTGCAACGCGCGGTGGTCGATCGATGCGTGGCTTTCGCGCCGACTCGGGCGCGGTGTCCCGGCCGAGATTCCTGCGTGGCCTCGCTACCTGCTGATGCTGCAGCTCGTGTGGATCTACTTCTCCGGCGGCATGAACAAGTCGGCCGGCGCGTGGGGCCCGTTCGGTGGTTTCACCGCGCTCGCGAATGCGCTCTCGGACCCGCATGCGGCGCGGTTCGATCCAGCGTGGGTCGGCACGATCTATCCGCTCACCCGCATCGCCACCGCGTTGACGATGGCGTTCGAGCTCGGCGCGCCGCTGTTCTTGCTCGCGTATGAGAAGCGCTGGCGGATTCGCTATGCGTGGATCGCGCTCGGCGTGTTCTTCGAGCTCGGCATCGCGTTCGGGCTGCGGCTCGGCAGCTTTCCGTACGGGATGCTCGCGCTGTATCCGGTGCTGTTACACCCGGAGGTCTACGAGCGCTTGAAGGCGCGTACGCCCGGGAAGCGCGCTTCGTTGCCGAGCTGATCGCTGATCCGGAGCAGCTGGTTGTACTTCGCGATCCGATCGCTACGTGACGCCGAGCCGGTCTTGATCTGACCCGCGTTGGTCGCGACCGCGAGGTCGGCGATGAAGGAATCTTCGCTCTCGCCCGAGCGGTGCGAGATGATCGCGGAGTAGCCCGCATGCTGCGCGGTCTTCACCGCATCGAGCGTCTCGCTGATGCTGCCGATCTGGTTGAGCTTGACCAAGATCGAGTTCGCGGTGCCGCTGTCGATGCCGCGCTGGAGCCGCGCAGTCTGCGTGACGAACAGATCGTCACCGACAAGCTGGCACTTCGCGCCGAGCTTGTCGGTGAGGGCCTTCCAGCCGTCCCAGTCATCTTGATCCAGGCCGTCCTCGATCGAGACGAGCGGATATTTCTCGACCCACGCGGCGTACGTGTCGTTCATCTCGGCGGACGTGCGGGCCTTGCCCTCGAACTTGTAGGTCCTGGTGGCCTTGTCGTAGAACTCGCTCGCGGCGACGTCGAGCGCGAGGAAGATCTGCTTGCCTGGCTCGTAGCCGGCCTTCGTGATCGCCTCGAGTACGATCTGCAGCGCTTCTTCAGCCGAGTCGAGCGACGGTGCGAAGCCGCCCTCGTCACCGACGTTCGTGGCCTTGCCGCGCGCGCTCAACAGCTTCTTCAAGCTGTGGAACGTCTCGACCCCCGCGCGCAGCGCATCTTCGAAGTTATCGAAGCCGGCCGGCGCGATCATGAACTCCTGGATGTCGATGTTGTTATCGGCGTGCGCGCCGCCGTTGATGATGTTCATCAGCGGCACCGGCAGCGTCACCGCATTGACGCCACCGAGGTAGCGAAACAGCGGGAGATCGTGCGACAGCGCCGCGGCGCGCGCCACGGCCATCGAAACCGCGAGGATCGCGTTCGCGCCGAGGTTCGACTTCATGGGCGTGCCATCGAGCTCGATCATCGCGGCATCGACCGCTGCCTGATCGCTCGCGTCCAGCCCGATCACCGAAGGCGCGATCGAATCG
The DNA here is from genome assembly GCA_025357755.1 of Kofleriaceae bacterium. Taxonomy (GTDB): domain Bacteria; phylum Myxococcota_A; class Polyangia; order Haliangiales; family Haliangiaceae; genus JABFXX01. The sequence continues at coordinate 9,337 of JANXOP010000194.1, forward strand.
CGGATGTGCTCGACGGCCTTGAGCACGCCCTTGCCGAGGAACCGCTTCGGATCGCCATCGCGGAGCTCGAGCGCTTCGTGCTCGCCGGTCGATGCGCCCGAGGGCACGATCGCGCGCCCTAGCACACCACTGTCGAGGCCTACCTCGGCCTCGACGGTCGGGTTGCCACGGGAATCGAGGACTTCACGCGCATGCAGCCAAACGATCTCGCTCATCCGCGGATACTACTGAGAACTGGCCTCGATGCCAGCCCTAGGACAGGACAGTCAGTACGATCAAAGCGCTGATCATCACCGACGCAAACCCACTCAGAAGCAGCGTTAACTTCGCCTGCTTCTGGTCGTTGGGATACACGGAGTCAGGATGGTTGGTTCCTAGGTTCAACATGACCTGATGCAGGTGCATCTCGCGGTCCAAGTCGTGATACGCCCCACCCATGCGGTACGCGCTCCTGTCGCTGGTCGTCGCCGCTAGCTGCGCTCACCAGAAAACGCCCGACACCGTCGTCGAGACCAAGGAGCTGACCCCGAAAGAGGTCACCGTCGCGACGCGAGGTGCGATCGAGCAATGGCGCCAGGCGTACGAGATTCGCAGCATCGACGCGCTCGAGAAGCTGTACTCGCACGACCCCGACATCGTGCTCGTCAACGACGGCGTCACGCTGATCGGCTGGAGCTCGGTCGACGGCATGTTGAAGGACCGCGTCGCGCGCGCGAAAGAAGTCCATATCCGGCTCAAGGAGATCCAGGTGACCTCCGTCGCACCGACCGCCGCCTTCGGCGTCGCGACGATGACCCGCGAGCTGAGCGACGGCGTGACCACGGTGACCGAGTACGGGTCGCTAACGCTCGTGTTTCGCAAGGATCCCAACGCCGGGTGGTTGATCGTCGGCGAGCATTACTCGTACAAACGTCCCGGGTGACTACTCCTCGAACTATCGGCGTCGCACTCCTCGGCCTCGGCAACGTGGGCGGTGGAGTGGTCAAGCTGCTCGCGGACAACGCGGCCGCGATCGAGGCGCGGCTCGGCGCGCGGCTCGAGGTCCGCGCGATCGGCGTGCGCGACCGCGACAAGAAGCAGCGCGTGGTCGAGGTCGATCACGACCTCCTGGTCACGGATCTCGATGCCGCGATCAAACGAGACGACATCGAGATCGTGTGCGAGTTGATCGGCGGCGTGACCGAAGCGCGCCACGCGGTGATGACCGCGATCGCGGCCGGCAAGCAAGTCGTCACCGCGAACAAGGCGCTGCTCGCGATCCATGGCACCGAGATCTTCGCGGCCGCCGAGGCCGCGGGCGTCGATGTCTATTACGAAGCGGCGGTGTGCGGCGGCGTCCCGATCATCCGCGTGCTCCGCGAAGGGCTCGCCAGCGATCGGGTCGAAGCATTCTGGGGCATCGTCAACGGCACCTCGAACTACATCCTCTCGACGATGACCGAGACCCGGCGCCCGTTCGCCGACATCCTCGCCGACGCGCAAGCACTCGGCTACGCCGAAGCAGATCCGGCGCTCGATATCGGCGGTGGCGATGCCGCGCACAAGCTCTGCGTGCTCGTGCGCCTGTGCTTCGGGACGGCGCTCGATGTCACCGAGATTCCGACCGACGGCATCGACCGCATCGAACCGATCGATCTCGATTACGCGGCGAAGTTCGGCTTCGTGGTCAAGCCGCTCGTGATCGCGCGTGCTCACCCCGACGGGCAGATCGAGGCGCGCGTCCATCCGGCGCTCGTCCCGGCGAACTGGCTGCTCGCCGATGTCGCGGGCGCCAAGAACGCGGTCTATGTCCAGAGCTACGCGCTCGGCCCATCGCTGTACTACGGCGCGGGCGCAGGCATGCTGCCGACCGCGATGAGCGTGGTCTCGGACTGCATCGATATCGGTCGCAACATCTTCGCGCGCGCCGCGGGAGCGAAGCGACCCGCGGGCCCCGTGCTCGAGCCACGCCCGATGTTGCCGCTCGCCGAGGTCCGCTCGAAGTACTACCTGCGGTTCGGCGTCGTCGATGCGCCCGGCGTGCTCGGTCGGTTGATGACGATCCTCGGCGCGCACAGCGTCTCGATCGCGCAGGTCGTGCAGGATGCCGAGGCCAAGCCGGTGTCGGTCGTCGTCGTGACGCACGAGGCGCGCGAAGGCGATGTCCGCGCTGCACTCACCGAGATCGATGCGCTGCCCGTCGTGCGCGAACCTGCGCGCGTGATCCGGATCGTCGGATGATCCCATCATGATCTACGAGACGCGCGTGATTTTCGGCGACACGGACCAGATGGGGGTCGTGTACTACGCGAACTACTTGCGGTTCTTCGAGGGCGCGCGCGCGGAGTACTGGCGCGGCCTCGGCCGCAGCTACAAGGATCTCGAGCGGGCGCAGATCGCGATGCCGGTGATCGAGGCGCACTGCAAGTACAAGCGCCCCGCGCGCTACGAGGACATCCTCCTGATCGAGACCGAGGTGACCGAGATGCGTGGCGCGTCGTTGCGGTTCACGTACACGGTCCGCCGCGCCGAAGACGTGCTCGCCGAGGGATTCACGCGGCACGCCGTGATCGGTCCCGATGGCCGGCCGCTGCGGATCCCCGAGTTCATGCGCGACCTGGTTCCCGTCGTTAGCGCCGGTAGCTGACCGGGCCGCCCGATCTGCGGTACACACACCGCCATGCAGGATCGCAACCTCGCGCTTGAAGTCGTCCGCATCACCGAGGCTGCCGCGCTGGCCTCCGCGCGCCTCATGGGGCGTGGCGAGCGCAAGCAAGCTGACAACGTCGCGGTCGAGGCGATGCGCGTCGCGTTCGACGAGCTCGATATTCGCGGCACCGTCGTGATCGGCGAGGGCGAGCGCGATGAAGCGCCGATGCTCTACATCGGCGAGCGCGTCGGCGCTGGCTGGAAGCAGGAGAACAGCAGCTCCCCGAAGGTCGATATCGCGGTCGATCCGCTCGAAGGCACGAACCTGTGCGCGACCGGCGCGCCCGATGCGATCTGCGTGATCGCGATCGCCGATGATGGCCAGTTCCTCAACGCGCCCGATACGTACATGCAGAAGATCGCGGTCGGCCCCGAGGCTCGCGGCGTGATCGATCTGCGCGAGTCGCCGACCTGGAACCTGCAGCGCATCGCGAAGGCCAAGGGCAAGCGCATCGAAGACTGCACGGCGGTGATCCTCGAGCGCGAGCGTCACGCCGATCTGATCGCGGAGGTCCGCCAGGCCGGCGCGCGCATCCGCCTGATCGGCGATGGCGATGTCTCCGGTGCGGTCATGACCTGTAACCCCGATTCCGGCATCGACGTGCTGTTCGGTACCGGTGGCGCGCCCGAGGGCGTCATCTCGGCGGCCGCGCTCAAGTGCGTCGGAGGCGAGCTCCAGGCTCGCCTGCGCTTCCGCAGCCCCGAAGAAGCGGCGCGCGCCAAGAAGATGGGCGTCAAGGACGAGGACTTCATCTACTCGATCGAAGACCTCGCCGCCGGGCACGTCATGTTCGCTGCCACCGGCGTCACGAAGGGCTACTTGCTCGACGGCGTGCGGTTCTTCGGCGATGGCGCGAAGACCGAATCGATCGTGATGCGCTCCAAGTCGGGCACGGTCCGCGTGATCAACTCGACCCACCACTTCAATACGAAGCCGAAGTACTCGTGGGCGACCGGGCTCGAGAGCTAAACAGGATCGCGCCGCTTACGATCCACGCTTTGGCGACCGATCACCGGAGGGTCATCGTCGCTCGATCGTGCCTCGAACCAAGGCAGGTCAGGCCATCCGCCCCGCGCGGCGGCGCCCGCAACTCGAGCAGCTCGATGCCTAACCCGGGTTCGAGCGCGCCGTGCGAGCGTACATCGACGGCCGCAAGGTCACGGCCATCGCGGCCGACGATCGCGTCACGTCGATGGGCTGAGCTCCTGTTCGCGGTCTCAGTTCGTCGTGTTTCGCGTGGCGTCTTTGATCCGTTCGTCGGCGACGTGATGTGCCTCGGGCAGCGCGACCGCGGCCCTCGATGTCCCACGGCCCGTTGATGGTCGGCGATCGCATGTGCTGCGCGGCATCACTCGGACCGTCGCAGGACGTCTGCGTGCGAGCTCCCCCGCGCTCATCATCGGCCGCAGTCCGACCACGGCGCTCGATGTCCCACGGGGGCCGTCGATGTTCGTCGATCGCACGCGCGGCGCCGTGCGGCGCGGTATCACTCGGACCGTCGGTCGACCGCAGCTCGGCCTCAGCAAGCGGCGGCTTGTCGATGTTCGCGGTCTCGCTTCGTCGCGTTTCGCGCGCGGCACTAAATACGTTCGTCGGCGACGCGACGTGCAGGACGTCTGCGTGCGAGCTCCCCGCGATCCTCATCGGCCGCAGTCCGACCGCGGCGCACGATGTCCCACGGGGGCCGTTGATGTTCGTCGATCGCGGGTGCTGCGCGGCACCGCATCGCTCGACCGCAGCACGGCCTCGCAGCACCGGCGGCTCGTCGATGTTCGCGACGATGGTTCGTTCGAGGTGCCAGGGCACGTCTTCGTTTTGTAGATCGTTGCGTCGGTGAGACGCCCCACGAGGTCAAAAGAGCGCCATCGTAGCAGCGACGTGGGCGCGCCCCACGTGAGGCGTTCTCGCGAACGCGATCGAGGGCAACGTTGTCCGGAACGCGGACAGTGTGTGACGCGGGAAGATCTCCGCTAGACGATTGCTTCGCTGCATGCGCTTTGTCATTGACGTGATTTGTCGGGTCGCAACACGCGGCCCCGTGACCTCGATCTCTTCGCTCACGAGACGCGCTGGCTTCACGTCTCGCGGCGCCTTCGCCAAGCACCTCGAAACGAAGCCCTGCGCCATCGAATTGTCGTCGAGAACGCACGCCCTCGAGCCATAAAAGCCAGTGCTACGGTGACCTCCTCAACGCAACGAGGAGTGGGTGATGATCGAAGTGGGGCAAGCGTCTGCGGAACCGAATCACATCGACGGAGTCATCGCGAACCTGGCGATGGGGCCGGACGCCGTCGATCGAGAGTTACGCCGGATCGCGAACGCGGAGCGCCGGC
>JANXOP010000196.1 GCA_025357755.1 Kofleriaceae bacterium
GTAGAGCGCGACGAGCGCACGACGTGCGACGAGAGACAGGCCGAGCCGGTGAGCGAGGTCGCCGAGCTCGGTACCGAGCGCGACGAGCGGCGCTTCTGGCTCGCCACCGCGCGCGAGCTCGGCGCCGTACACCGCGAGCGCCTCGCGCCAGCTGGACCGCGAGTGAGCGTGCGGCTGCGGAGGTGGCGCGGCGGCAGGTGCACTCGGCAGCGAGGGTGGGGCTGGCGTGAACGTCGGCAGCTTCGCAGTTGGCGCGGTCGTCGAGATGCTCGGCGTGCTCGGCGCGATCGCCGTACTCGCAGCAGCCGCGGCATTACTCGCGACCATGGCAGACGCGGCATCGCGCATCGCGCGGAGCTTGTCGGCGGCCGTCGCGAGCACGGGCTCCGCGACCACCTCGGCCTCGACGACGAGGGGGGCGCCGACTCCGCCGATCGCGACCCGCCAGGGTTCGGCGGCGCCGGCGGGGAGGCCGAGCAAGCTGATGTCTTCACCGATCACGAGCTGCGCGAGCGCGATGTCGGATCCGAGAGCCCACTGCGGCGCATCGATCGTGAACAGGCTGTGGGCGTAGCAGTGCAGTCGAACGAGGCCCTTGCGCGTGACCAGCACGACGAGCGGCGAGAGTGGATTCGAGATCACGTGCTCGACGGGCGCGCCGATGTAGTGCCGGAACGGGCGCCCATCGGAGAGGCGATAGACGAACACCTCGTCGCTGTTCGGGCGCGTGACCCAGAGGTGACCGGCCGCGGCTCCGATGGTCCGAGGCGGTGGTGGGAGCTCGAGGGCGAGCTTGCGAAGCGGCCGACCGGAGACCGCGTCCCACACCTCGAGCTTCTTGCCCTGACCGACGACGAGCTGGTTGCGCTCGATGCCGGCGACAAACTCGATCAAACCGCCTTGCAGATCGACCGCGTGCGACGCGAGGCCACGGCCATTCGCGCGCACGATCGCGACCTGCTTGTGATCGGTCGAGACCATCACGAGCCGACCCGCGGCGATCGCGGCGATCCGCGCGGGCATCGCGAGATCGATGCGTGCGGTGGTCTCGAGCTCGGGCGGATAGTGGAGCTGGACGCGCGTCGCGCCGCCGTTGCGCGTCGCGGTGACGAGCACGTTCGGCGGACCGTTGACGATCGCTGTATCCGCGTCGTCGGTCTCGAGCTCGATCGTGCTGAGCGCGGGAAGCGTACCTCCCGCGAGTAACGAGAGGGCGCGACCCTGGCGCGCGACGGCCCACTGGCCATCGGGGCTCGTCACCAGTTGGGTTGCGCTCACTTCTTGAAGCCGCGGATGATCTTGACGAGACCGTTCAGCTCGTCGGGATCCGTCGCGAGGTTCGGATTGCCTGGCATCATGGCGTTCTTGCCGACGGCCGCGCCGCCCTTGACGATGATCTCCTTGATCTGCTCGTCGGTGACGCTCGCCTGCCAAGCGGGGTCGGTGTAGTTGCGCGGCCTGACCGGCAAGCTCGCGGCGACCGGACCGTTGCCGTCGCCGTTCGGACCGTGGCAGGTCTGGCACAGCTGACCGAACAGCGCCGCGGCGCGCTCGTCACCCGTCATCGCCGTGCCCGTATTCGTGCCGACGGGCCGGGCTGGCTGGCCTCTCGGGCCCGATTCGGGCTTCGCCCCAGGCACGCCCGAGGACGGCGGAGGTGGTTCGTTGTTCTTGCTGCAGGCGAAACCGAGGACCAGGACAGACAACAACAGGCCGCGCATCGTGAGGCAAGTGTACACGGCCGAGGGCCTATGGATCTTGGCGCGTCCACGCCCGATCGAGGGACGTCCCCTTGACGGTCAGGTGAAGCTCGTACGTCGAGGCTGCGTTGTCGCAATCGAGGTTGCCAACCGCGCGGATGGTCGCACCCTGGCCGTCTGGGTCGGGCAGGTACTCGTACGCATAGCGATACGGATCGTCGATCGAGAACGCGAGATCCTTCCAGCCCTGCGCGGACCAGGTCGTCGGATCGGGCTGGCACTGGCCGCCTTGCTCGCAGCACGACACCTGCGGCGTGAGCGGCGCAGCGACGCTCGGCACGCGGCCGGTCACCGCGACGTGCTGCTCGACCTTGTCCGCGATCACGCCGAGCAGCTCCACGGCCTCGCGCGCGCGGATCTTCGCATTGCACGAGCGCTTCGCGACAGGGCACGTCGCCAGCGCGCAGAACGCCAGGAGCGCGAGGACGTAGCGAACGCGGCGCATCGCGCGGGGGTATACCAGAGCTCTACGGCAGCGGTTGCAACATTGCGGTCGGGACCACGCCGGTCAAGGCCTCCAAGAATGCGAGCAGGTCCGCGCGTTCTGGTGGGCTCAAGATGATCTTCACGAGCTCGGTCTTGGGATGGTCCTGGGTGTAGTTGTCCAGTGCATCGCCGAGCGTACGCGCGCGACCATCGCTGAAGAACACCGCGCGTCGGGCGACACCGCGCAGGCTGCGCGTCGCGGTCGGCGTGCCAAAGCCGGTGTCGTGCTCGCGGCCATCGGTATAGAGCGGCGGCGTGTGGCAGGTGCCGCAGCGCGCCTTGCCGATGAACAGGCGATAGCCATTCGCGACCGGATCCTTCGAGGTGGCCGCGCTGCGCTCCTGATGATCCCACGGCGAGCCAGCGTCGTACCGCGTGAGCAAAAATCCGAGGAGCGCCTTCGTCACGGCTTCATCGTGCGCACCGCCGATGCGCTCGAGGTGGGGGCGATAGCCGGGCACGTCCTCGATCGCATTCGTCGCGCTCGCGAGATCCTGTCCCATCTGCTCCGCGAAGTGCGCGGTAAACGCTGCGATCGCGCGTGGATTCCACGCGAGATTCTCGAGCTCGGGTGGCGTGCGTCGATGATCGTTCGCGCTGGGCGATCCGGACGTCGGCACGCCGTTGTAACGGTTCGCGAGGTCGTGGCAGGTCGTGCACTGCGTGCGTGAAGATTTCGAGAGCCGCGGATCACGGAAGAGGAGCTCTCCGAGGGCGACCTGCGCGGGCGTCACCGCTTCGAGCACGCCGGCAGGCGCGGGTGGCAAGCCGAGCGGGATTTCAGGGAGTGGAGGTGCGGGCAGCAGGGCGGCGACACCGGCCTCGTTCGCGGGTAGCAACTGTCGTCCATCCTCGGCACCACTCGGGTGCGAAGGCTCGACCGGTTTCTTCTGCTCGCTCTTCGGACACCCAGCGAGAGCGAGCCACAGCAGCGCGAATTTCACGCGGCGAGCTTACCCCACGCGGGCACGGCATCGAGCACGCGCAGGACATTGCCACCGAGGATCTTCGCGAGCACGCGATCGGAGATGCCGCGTCGTGATAGCGCGACGGTGAGGTTCGGCATCGCGGCGATATCTTCGAGCCCGATCGGCGGCACGACGAAGCCATCGAAGTCGCTGCCCAGCGCGGGGACATCCTCGCCCGCGACGTCGATCACGTGCGCGATGTGATCGACGACCGCATCGATCGAGGCCGAGCCGAGATACTTGCGCGAGAAGATGATGCCGACGCAGCCACCTTTGTTCGCGACCCCGCGGATCTGTTCGTCGTCGATGTTGCGCCAGTGCTCGTGCACGCCGAGGACCCCGGTGTGCGAGACCATTGGCGGCACGGTCGCGAGCTCGAGCGCGTCCATGAAGCCGCGGCGATTGATGTGCGCGAGATCGACGATCACGCCGCAGCGCTCGCACTCGCGCACGACGTCGCGGCCGAACGCGGTCAGGCCTTCGTGCGGATCGGAGCCGCGGCCCTTCGAGGGGCGCCCGATCGCATTCTTCGAGAAGTGGAGCAGGCCGAGGTAGCGCACGCCTCGGCGCGAGAACGTTTCGATCGGATCGAGCTTGCTCTCGAGCGCCTGACCACCTTCGATACCACCGAGCGCGGACATCCGACCTGCGGCCTTCGCGGCACGCACGTCCGCGCCGGTGCGCGACCACGTCAGCTGTTCGGGATGCTTGCCCATCGCGACGTCGAGCGCATCGAGCTGGCGGTTTACCGAGCGCGTACAGCCGCGCTCGGGCAGCGGGTTCGTCCAGAAGCTGAAGAACTGACCGGCCATCCCACCATCGCGCATCCGCGGCAGATCGACGTGCCCGATCAAGTTCGCCACGGTCGGCATCGGACGCTCGTGGCGCGCCGCGAGGTCGTAGCCGAGCTTGTCCATCAACTTCGCGGTGTCCGCGTGGAGATCCATCACGAAGATCTCGTCGTGGAATGCGCGAGCCTCGTCGAGCGTGAGCGCCATCGCTGTACTGTGCACGCACCGACCTATCCGGTAAAGCTGCCGCGTTCGAGCGTTGCACACCTCCCGCGCAAGTTCGCGGAATGCCCCGAGCTCCGCGTGGCACGCATCTCGCTCTAGTGACCCGCATGCACTCACGTACATACCTTCTCGGGTCTCTCTTGTTCGCGCTTGCCTGCACGGGCTGCACGGGCGCAGGCACGGCGTCGACCGCGCAGATGATCACGTGCTCCACGGATCCAGGCACCGGCGTCGTTACCAAGTGCGAGACCGGCAGCGGTAGCGGCGGTGCGAACGAGTGCCACGATCTGGATGAAGACGGCGACGGCGAGCCGCACGATGTCGCCGACGACAACGGCTCGGACGGCTCGGACGGCAGCGACCATCACGGCAGCGGCGACCACCTGGTCGCGCCCGACAATGGCGGGTCCGACGACGGCAGCGGCAGCGCCACGGACAGCGATCACGATGGCATCCCCGATTCCGAGGATTGCGACTTGCACCCGGGCGAGGACGACAATCCGAACAGCGAGCTGCCGTACGATATTCGCCCGGCGCTCGGCGCGACCACGCAACCGATCCGCGATGCGTTTGCCGAGCAGAGCGGCGTGCAGCCGGCATCGATCGATGCGGTCACGATGGATGGCGGCACGTGGCGGCTCGCCGAGCTCCAGGCGGGCACCGCGTTCCTCGTCAGCGAGGACGATTGCACCCATGCCGGCAACCGCGATATCGGCCGCGATCGCGTGATCGTGACCTGGCGCGATACGGCGAGCGCTGCGACCCAGGTCGATCACCTCGACATCCGGTACTGCAACAATTAGTACGTCCCCGGAGTGGTTTGCTCGCCAATGGTGTCTGTGATACACTAACGAGATGGACATCCTCGTAGCCGGACGTGGTCGGCCCTATTCCGACGGCGATGCACTCGATCACACGGCCCCGATGGTGTTCACCGTGCCGGCCATACTCTCGAGCGACGAGTGCCAGGCGCTCGTCGCCCGGATCGACGCGCTCGGTCCGGTGGCCGCCCCGGTCTCGACCGCGGCCGGGTTCGAGATGCGCCCCGATGTTCGCAACAACACGCGCGTGATGTTCGACGACCGAGGGTTCGCCGCGCAGCTGTTCGAACGCCTCCGATCGTCGCTGCCACCCGTGCTGTGTGGGATGACCGCGTGTGGCGTCAACGAACGGTTTCGTTGCTATCGCTACGAGCCGGGCCAGCGGTTCGCTCCACACTACGACGGTGCGTTCGTGCGCAGCGCGAAGGAGCGCAGCCAGCTGACGTTCATGGTCTATCTCAACGACGCGTTCACGGGCGGCACCACACGCTTCGAGGACGTCGAGGTCGCGCCACGCACCGGGATGGCGCTGCTGTTCCAGCACTACCTCTTGCACGAAGGCTGCACGGTCACGACGGGCGCGAAGTACGTGCTCCGCTCCGATGTGATGTTCAGCGCTTGATGAAACGATCGCGCGCGACTTCGAGCACCGCGAGCGCTGCATCGACGCGATTGAACGGCGGCATCACGTAGGCACCGGCGACCCGATGCTTGACCGCGGCGAGGGCTTCCTGCGCGATCTTGATGCCCTCGGCGCGTGCCGCAGGACCACTGCCGACCTTCGCCATGCGCTCGCGATACTCCGCGGGGATACCCATGCCTGGCACTTCGTTGTGCAGGAACTCGGCGTTGCGATGTGACGCGAGCGGCAAGATGCCGACCATCACGGGCAACCCGAGCGGCTTCACATCCTCGAGGAAGCGCTCGAGCGTGCGCGGGTCGTAGACCGGCTGCGTCATCACGAGCTCGGCGCCCGCGGCCTTTTTTTCTTCGAGCCGGCGTAGCTCGCGCTCGCGATCGTGCGCACCGGGTTCGGCGCCGGTCGCGAGCACGAACGAGGTCGGCTCGCACTCCTTGCCGGCAGGATCGACGCCGCCATTGAGCCCGGCAGCGATCCGCAGGAGGCCGATCGAATCGACATCGTAGACGGGCGTCGAGAACGGGTAGTCGCCCATCTTCGGCGGATCGCCCGTGATGATGACGAGGTTGCGCAGGCCGAGGCCGTGCGCGCCGAGTAGGTGCGCGACCAGCCCC
>JANXOP010000376.1 GCA_025357755.1 Kofleriaceae bacterium
ATCATCGAGATCAGGCGCACCACGTCGAGCACGAGCTCGTACGCGAGCCGATACACGCCGACCGCGGCATCGCCGAACACCGCACCGATCACGAGGTAGTCCGCGCTCGTGTAGACGAAATAGAGCAGCTCGCCACCGGACAGCGCCGCGGTGAAGCCCGCCGCGCGCTTCGCCGCCACGCGATCGAAGCGCCACGCCGGGCGCCAGGCGGCGCGCAGCTGCAAGGCGACGGTCATGACGATCGTGTTCACGATCGGCCCGAGCGCGAAGCACCAGATCCGGAGCTCGGGCACGCCGTGCGCGCCGAAATACGCGAGCGCGAGCTTCGTCGCCGTTTCGGCCAGCCCGGCGATCACGCGGACAACCGACAGCTCGTGGAACCTCATCGCGCGCTTCATCCGCGCCTCGGGCACGAGGCCGCCGGTCATCACGACCAACCGCACGCCATACGCGGCGATCATGCTCGCGATGATCGGTAGCTCGAACATCGTCGCCACGATCGGTCGCGCTACCGAGACGACGATCAAGACGCCGCACGCTGCCGCGAGGTTGGACCAGAACACCGAGTCCTCGTCGGCCTTGTTGCCATCCCGCACGAGCACCGCTCCGAACCCCATGCCGCCCAGCCGATCCAGGATGGGGAACACCGCGATCGCGAGGGTGGCCGCGCCGAAATCCGCGGCCGAGACCCACAGTCGGATGCACAGGAGCGTCGAGATCAAGTCGAGGATGCCGAGCACGCCGCTGGCCGCGGCGACCCACGCCGTGCTGCGTGCAACCGTGGCGGCGGTCGCCTGTGACGACAAACCGTCGGCCGCTCGTGACCGATCGACCACGCCACGTTATGCCAGCGATCTTCTGGTTCCCGTGGAGATTTCTGCCGCTCTAAAGCGCTGCGGGCCGTGTTATCCACGGCCCCCATGTCGTCCAACCGCACGTCGCAGCCGTGGGCCGACTCGGTGGCGCTCGCGCTCGGCCTGACCGCGGTCTTCGGGGTGATCTACGCGGTGGTCTCGCGCTACGCGTTCGATGCGTTCCCGTACTCCGGCGACGAGTACTCGCTCGCACTCCAGAGCGAGCTGTTCGCGCGCGGCCTGCTCAAGGTCGCCGCGCCGGAGCACCTCGAGTGGCTACGCATCGATCACGTCGTGATCGATCAGTTCGTGCGATCCAAGTATCCTCCCGGGGGACCGGCGCTGCTCGCGATCGGCGCTCGCTACGGCTATGCCTGGCTCGTCACCCCGATCGAGGGTGCGGTCACGCTCTCGATCGTGTGGCACACGGTACGCCGCGTGCTCGGTGCCCGGCCGGCGCTGATCGCGCTCGTCGCTCTCGGAAGCGCACCGCTGTTCATGTTCAGCGCGGCCTCGTTCTACATGCACACGCCGACGCTGCTCTTCCTCGCGATCGCATTCGCGGCGGTCGCGCAGTGGACGAGGTCCGAAGGGCTCGTCTGGCTGATGATCACCGGTGCCGCGATCGGCTGCGCCTTCTTGATCCGGCCGATCGATGCGCTGCTGTTTGGCGTGGCGTTGCTCGTGTTCCGCTCGCCACGGGCCGTGATCGTACCGGCGGTGTGTGCCGTGCCGTTCGTCGCGATCAACCTCTGGTACCAAAAGCAGCTGTTCGGCGGCTACTTCACCGACGGCTACCACGCGTATCACGCGACCTTCATCGCGCTGTATGGCGAGCTCGCCGCGGAGAATCCGGTCGGGCCGCAACACCTGTTCAGCCCGATCCAGCTGTGGAATCACCTCGATATCTTCGGTCAGATGTGTCTGCAGTGGACCGTGCCGGGCACCGTGATCGCGGCCCTGTTCGGAGCGCCGGCGATCGGCAAGGATCACCCCGCACGCAAGATGCGGACGTTCTCGATCTCGATCGTCGTCGTGTTCTGCGTCGCCCTGATGGTGATGGTCTCGAACCCGGACGATGGCCCGCATCCGCGCTACCTCACGCCGACCCTGATCCCGCTCGCGCTCCTCGTCGCCGCGGGCTTCGAGCCACTGTGCAAGGCGATCGCCGCGAAGTTCGGTCGTCGGATCCAGATCGCCTTCGTCGCGTGCGCGGTGCTCTTCGGGCTCGCCCAGTTCGGCTCGTATCTCCAGGACCGAATCCCGAAGGTGTGGAAGCGGGAGGGGCTCTACCAGGTGGCCGCTACGTTGCCCTACGGCGCAGTCGTGATCGTGCGCGCGCAATATCCGTCGCGGTTCGCGCGCAATGGTCCGTTCTTCACGGACGTGCTGTATCTGTCGGCAGGCCCGGAGGTGACGCCGGTCGACGTCGGAGCCGCGTACCCGGATCGCCCGATCTATGAAGCGCACGAAGGCGTACCGTGGACGATCGAACGCGTCCGCTGATCGCGAGGAGGCCTGGCCTCGCGCTGCTCGTCTCGTGTACGGCGCTGCGCGTGATCTCGTTGTTCTGGCCGTGCATCTCGGACGACGAGGCGACCTACTGCGTGGTCGGTCGCGAGATGCTGCACGGCCGTGCACTCTATCTCGACATCGTCGATCACAAGCCGCCTGCGATCTATCTGGTCAACGAGCTGTGTCAGGCGATCGGTGGACCGGTCGGTGGCCAGTTCGTGCTCCACGCGCTGCTGATCCTCACCGTCTGGGGTACGGCGATGCTGCTGGCAAGGATCGCGCGCAGGCTCGGCAGCGACGCGCGCACCGGGTGGATGGCGGCCTTGCTCTACATCGTGTTCACGACCACGTTGATCGATACCGATTCGCTCGCCGCGAACTGCGAGCTGTTCATGATGCTGCCGATCGCGGCATCGGTCGAGGCGTTCCTCGCCGATCGCTTCCTGTTCGCTGGCGTGCTCGTCGGACTCGCCATGTTGTTCAAGTACCAGGCGGGGATCCAGCTGCCGCTGTTCGGCCTCACGATCCTCGTCCGCGATCGCCGGCTGCCCCTCCAGATCGTGCTGCGCGGCGCCGCGATCGCGATCGGCTGCGCGGCCTCGATCGCGGCGGCTGCCACCTACCTCCAGCTCCACCACGCACTCGACGCGGGCTGGTTCTGGTTCCGCTTCAACTTTGCCTATATCGATACCGGCTCGAGCACCGCGAAGCTCACGGCGATGGCGTCGCGGATCGGGCTCGTGCTGATCGGTGCGGCGCCGCTCTACATCTGGGCCGCGCGCTCGGCTTTCTCGCGCCGACCCCATCGCGCGTTCGTACTCGGCTGGCTCGCGGTCAGTGCGCTCGCGATCGTCGTTGGCGGGCGGTTCTTCGGCCACTACTTCCACCAGGTCACCGCACCCCTCGCGGTGCTCGCGGCGCCGGTCGCGGCCTCGTTCGCAGCGCGTCGCCCTCGGATCTTCGTCGCGGCGCTCGCGGTCCCGGCCGCCATCTTCTTCGCGCTCGCCGCCGGCCACGATCCGATCATGCGCGCTGCGGGTGAGCCCGATCCGGACTATGCGAGCGTCGTGACGTACCTCGATGCCCACGGCACACCGGACGACGCGCTCTGCGTGTGGGGCAATTCCCCGATGCTGTACTTCGCGGCCGCGCGCCCACTCGGCTGTCGGTTCGTGTTCTCGAACTACATCACCGGGATGTCACCCGCGACGCCGAGCCAATCCGATCCGAAGATCGACTCGTCGAAGAACGCGGTGCCGGTCGCGACCGAGATGATGATCGCGGACATCGTCGCGCGGCAGCCGACGTTCTTCGTCGATGCCTCGGTCGGCAACGTCGGCTTCTACGGCAAATATCCGCCGACGAAGTTTCCGTGGCTCGAGCACATCCTGTCCTGTCGGTACGCGCCGGAGATCGACATCGCGGGCATGCGGATCTATCGCCGACTCGTGACGCCGCGCTGCCCCTGAGCCGCGCGAGCTAGTGCTGCTTCAGATCGAGCACCAGGCCCTCGGCCGCGACGACACTCGCGAGGCTGGGGGCGTTGGTCTTGACCCATGCAGCGGCGCTCTCGCCGATCGCATCGAGCGCGTCATCGTCGCGATCCGGGTCGTGGTGGTGCAGGGCGATGGTCTCGACCGAGGCCAGCTTCGCGAGCTCGAGCACTTCATCGACCACGGAGTGGCCCCAGCCGCGCTTCGCGGGCATGTCGGCGTTCGTGTACTGCGCGTCGTGGACGAGCAGCGTGGCGCGTTCGGAGAACGTCGCGAGCTCTTCGATGGTCGAGCCTGGCATCGAACCTGGCGTCGGGCCCGGGCCCGAGAGCTCGTTGTCGGTGAGATAGACGATCGACGTGCCATCGGCGTCGTCGATCCGGTAGCCGGTCGCGCCGCCCGGATGGTTGAGCTCGATGTGGCGCACGCTCGCGGAGCCGATGCGGTGGATGCCGAGGTTCTCGACCCGCTCGATCGTGGCCGGGAGGTCGCCGAACGCGACCGGGAAGTGCGCGGTGTCGAACATGATCGGATTGCGCGTTCGGCTGATCCCGCGCTCGGTCGTCGGGTGCATCACGATCCGGGTCTCCTTCTTGTAGACCGGGCCGAAGAACGGCAAGCCGAGGATGTGATCCCAGTGCGCGTGGGTGATGAACAGATGGATCGGGTTGGTGTAGTGCTCGGCCTCGATCGACTTGCCGAGCTCGCGTAGCCCCGTGCCCGCGTCGAGCACGATCAAGGTGCCATCGGCGAGCCGGACCTCGAGACACACCGTATTGCCGCCGTAGCGAACGGTCGATGGCCCCGGCGTTGGCACCGAGCCGCGTACCCCCCAGAAGCGAACGCGCATCGTGTAACGGTACCCGAATCGCTGCCTCCGATCCTGCTAGCCTCGGCGAATGGCACGCCTGACGTCGCGCGAGGTGTTCACGCCGACCGCCTTTCCCGATTACACGTACGTCCAACGAGACGAGCGGCATCAGGAGCGCTTGCTGCGCGAGTGGGCGGCGCAGTCGTCGCAGCTCGCGTCGGTGTCGGGCCCGTCGAAGGCCGGCAAGACCGTGCTCGTGCAGCGCGTCATCGGCGTGGGGAACCTCGTCACCGTGAGCGGCGCGACGGTCCGGACCGCGGACCAGCTGTGGGAGCGCGTCCTCGATTGGTACGGCGAGCCCCATAGCACGACCGCGAGCTCGGTCGCGAGCGAAGGCGAGACGACGACGAGCGAGCTCGCAGGAAACCTCGGCGTCGCGGGCATCGGTGCCTCGACGCGACGGAGCAGCGCGCACGCCAACAGCGAAGGTCAGACGACCGCGGCAACCGTCAATCGCCGCGGGCTACCCCAGGTGGTCGCCGAGCTCGCGAACACGCAGACAACGATCCTGCTCGACGATTTTCACTATATCCCGACCGCGATCCAGAGCGACCTCGCACAGCAGCTCAAGGATGCCGCGAGTCGTGGCGTGCGGGTCTGCGTGGCGTCGGTCCCGCATCGCGCGGACGACGTGGTGCGCGCCTTGCCCGAGCTTCGCGGTCGCGTGCTGGCCGTCGATCTCGATTACTGGACGCGCAAGGATCTGCTCCAGATCGCCCAGCTCGGCATGCCACTCCTCGGGCTCGAGATCGATCAGGCCTCGCTCAACACGTTCGCGATCGAGGCCGCGGGCTCGCCACAGCTGATGCAGACCATCTGCTTGTGGGCCGCGAACCACGTCGGCGCGCACGAGACCGCCGAGCCGCCTCGCGCCATCTCGCTCGACGAGACCGCCCGCAAGGAGATCCTCTTCTTGTCGTCGTGCGCGGTCGACTTCCGTTCGCTCGTGCGCGCGCTGATCACCGGTCCGCGGGTCAAGTCGGGCGACCGCCGCAACTACATCCATCTCGACGGGCGCACTGGCGATGTCTACATGACCGTGATGCGCGCACTCGCGATGGATCCGCCGCGGCTCGCGATTCCGTACAGCAACTTGCAGGACCGCCTCGAGACCCTCACGAAGGGCGCGAGCCCCGACGGTGCGAGCGTGATCAACGCCTGCACTCGGATCTCGCAGATCGCGAGCGGCATGGCTCCGCTGACCGGGCCGGCGCTCGGGTGGGACGAGCACACCCAGACCTTGGTGATCCACGATCCGTATCTGCTGTTCTATCTGCGCTGGTCGGTGATCCTGGAACGAGAAGCGGATGCTCTCGTTTAGTCCACGATCATGACGAGCATCTGGTGCGACTGCTTCGCGGCGTCCTTGTAGAGCGCGATCAAGCGCTTCGCGATGATCTGTAGACCTTCGCGCTCTTCATCATCAGGCTTCGCGCCGAGGTCGCCGTGCGCCTGCGCCGCCGCGAGCGCGGAGTAGCGCGCCTTGACGTGCGCGGCGCCGAGCTCCTCGAGCTTCTTCGCGATCTCGCCGACCCGCTTCGCATCGATGACGCGCGCGCTGTGATACGAGGTCTCGTCGCCGTCGAGCTTGCGCCCCGAGCGCCCGAGGATCGCATCACCGAGGATGGCGTCCTTGCCGCGATCTGAATAGATCACGTCGAGCGCATCCCACGTGACACCGAGGTCGAGCAGGCCAGGAATCTCGGTCTCGTGACGCGCGTCGAGCACGTCTTCGAGTGTCTCGGGATCCCCTTCGATCTGCGCCAAGCGTTTTGGCGACAGCGTGATCATGACTCCGTACATCGTGGCCATCAGAAGTTTGGTGTTTCTGGAAAGTGTTTGCCGACTAGTTTCTGTAAGTACGCACCGACGTTGACGACATCTTCATCCTCGGTATCGCGGGAGACATATACCGTGAAGATCTTGTGCTTGTCTCCATCCTCGTCGCCCGGCTCGCGCAGCCGCAGGGTCACCGTGCCGTTGTCGTCGTCTTTCTTGCCGCCCTTACGTGATTGGATATCCAGCGCATCGACCAGCTCCCAAAGTTTTTCGCTCTCCTTGTCGGTGAGCTGCTTGGTGCCCAGGTCGTCGGATTTTTTCTCGTGCGAGTACGACGCCCAGATCGAGGTGCCGCGGACGCGGATCTGCCAGTCGTCGCCCTCCGGCTTGTCGGAGACAAAGTCGAACATCCGGCCGTTCGTCTCGCCCTTGTCGACCTCGCCGTGAACCAGCGTATTGCTGTTACTACCCGCGTAATCGCCGCCGGGGTGGCACGCCACGAGAAAGGCCGCACACAGAACAATCGCTCGCACGCGGGGATGATAGCACTGGGTCCGCCGTGCTGCGGTTCTACGATCAGAAGCTCGACGCGCCCGCGCGGCTCCGTGCGGGGACCCATCGCGCAGCGTCGCTCGCGCAGACCTGGCGGCGGTTCGCCCCCGCGATGAAACGCGCCGGCATCACGCGCATCGCGGACCTGACGGGCCTCGACGATCTAGGGATTCCGGTTCACGCCGCGATCCGACCCTTCGGTAAATCGCTCTCGACCCAGCAGGGCAAAGGGCTCTCGCATGAAGCGGCGCGGGTCTCCGCCCTGATGGAATCGCTCGAGACCTGGACCGCCGAAGAGATGGCGCTTCCAACGATCCGTGGCTCGGCGAACAAGCTCGCGAAGAAGCACAACGTCGTCGACATCGAGGCGCTACCGCGGGCGAAGAAGAAGCTCGACCACGATGCGACGTGGGACTGGGTCGAGGGCTTCGATCTCGTCGCCGGCGAGCCCGTCCTGGTTCCCGCGCAAGCCGTGACGCTCGATACGACCCTGGTCGATCTGCCGCGGTCGCCGATGATCTTCGATGTTTCGTCGAACGGGCTCGCGTCGGGCAACGTTCTCGTCGAGGCGATCGTGCATGGCCTCGCCGAGGTGATCGAGCGCGACGCCGAGGCCACGTGGCGCCGGACCGGTGGTGATCGCAGGCTCGTCCTCGACACGCTCGCCGATCCGGCATGCATCGAGCTGGTCACGCGGATCACGCGCCGCGGCTCGCGGGTGTTCGTGTGGGACCTCACGACCGAGATCGGGCTGTGTACGATCGGCTGCGCGATCGTCGAGGATCCGCGCGAGCCGAAGTGGCGCCCGCTCGGCTGCTATCAAGGGTTCGGCTCGCACCTCGCGCCCGAGGTCGCGATCTCGCGCGCGATCACCGAGGCCGTCCAGACCCGGCTCACGTACATCGCGGGCGGGCGCGACGATTTCTTCGCGGCCGATTACGAGCGCGCGACCGATCCGGAGATCTTGACCGATCTGTGGGCGCAGCTCGCGCAGCCGTGCGACGAGCCCGTGATGTTCGACGACCTTCCGTCCTACGCGCCGAAGAGTCTCGGCGACGCGCTCGAGATCCAGATCGAGCTCGCGGTGTCCGCAGGGTGCGAGCAGGTCATCGTGGTCGAGCTCACGCATCCAGAGCTCGGCGTACCGGTCGTCAAGGTGATCGTGCCGGGCCGCGCCACCGACGTCGAGGCGCTGGGATGACGACCAAGCCTACAAAGACGGTCGTCTTTTTGGGCCCGTCGCTCGCGGCAAGCGAGGTGCGGTTGCCGGATGCAGAGGTTCGTCCTCCCGCCGCGGTGGGTGACATCCTCGCGCTCGCCCAGGCGAAGCGACCGCCCGCGCGGATCGCGCTGATCGATGGCTACTTCGAGCGGATGGCCGCGGTCTGGCACAAGGAGATCCTGCTCGCGCTCGAGCGCGGCATCGCGGTCTATGGCGCTGCGAGCATGGGCGCGTTGCGCGCGGCCGAGCTCGCTCGGTTTGGCATGATCGGGATTGGCGAAATCTACAAGGCGTATGCGTCGGGCGAGCTCGTGCGCGATGACGAGGTCGCGGTCGCCCACCTGCCGGCCGCGCAGAGTTATCGCGCCGTCTCGACCGCGCTCGTCGATCTTCGCTACGGACTCGAGCTCGCCGTCAAGGCCCGCGCGATCACGGCGACCGTGCAGCGGCGGTTGATCGAGCTCGCGACCGCGCGGTTCTATCGCGACCGCACCTGGCCACTCCTGCTCGCGGACGCGCGGGCCGCCACGCTCTCGACGACCAAGCTCGAAGCCTGGCTCGCGATCCCACCGCCCTCGCGCAAGGCGACCGACGCGCGCATGCTCCTCGCCGTGCTCGCACATCCCAAACCTCGCACGGGCCGCGGTGCGGTCGTGCCTCGCACGTGGGCCCTGCGTCAGCTTATGAGCGGCGGCGAGTGACGCCGCGTGGTGAGCGGCGGCGAGTGACGCCGCGTGGTGAGCGGCGGCGAGTGACGCCGCGTGGTGAGCGGCGGCGAGTGACGCCGCGGAAGACCGGCGGCGAGTGACGCCGCGTGGTGAGCGGCGGCGAGTGACGCCGCGGAAGACCGGCGACGAGTGACGCCGCGTGGTGACCGGCGGCGAGTGACGCCGCGGACAGCCAGCGCGTGACACCGCACGAGCCGCGAGAGCTGGGATCCGGTCGCTTCGAGGTGCGTGGCACGCTCGGCGCTGGCGGTGCAGGCACCGTCTATCGCGTCTACGATCAGGTCATGCAGCGCGAGGTGGCGCTCAAGCTGCTGCGCACGGCGTCGGGACGCGACCTGTTCCGGTTCAAGCGCGAGTTCCGCGCCCTCGCCGATATCGTCCATCCGAACCTGATCGCCTTGCACGAGCTCCACGCGGTCGACGGGAGCTGGTACTTCACGATGGAGCTCGTCGAGGGCGTCGCGTTCATCGATTGGGTGCGGCCGTCGCGCACCGGCCACGATGGCCCGACGCGGACCCGCGCCGATATCCAGAGCTCGCCGCCGAGCGAAGTCCGGTTGCGCGGCGCGCTGATCCAGCTCGTCGATGCGCTGCTCGCGCTGCATCGCGCCGGTAAGCTCCACCGCGATCTCAAGCCCTCGAACGTGCTCGTCACCAAGCAGGGAAGGTTGGCGCTCCTCGATTTCGGGCTGGTCGCGAGCGTGGCCGAACCCAACCCCGACAAGCTCGCGGTCGGCACGCCAGTGTACATGTCGCCCGAGCAAGCCTCCGATCGCACGCTGACCGAGGCGAGCGACTGGTACGGCGTCGGCGCGATGCTCTACGAAGCGCTCACGGGTCGCCGGCCCTTCGAGGGCGAGCCCGAGGACGTGATGACGCGCAAGCAGACCGAGCTACCGCCCGAGCCGGCGCTGCTGTCGCCGCGCGTGCCCGTGGATCTCGGTGCGCTGTGCATGCGGTTGCTCGCACCCGCAGCCGCGTCGCGTCCCGACGGCATCGCGACCCTCGATCAGCTCGGCGCGAGGCCGTCGCAACGCACGCGCGATATCCAGCACAGCTCCCAGCCGCACACCTTCGTCGGCCGAGCGTCGGAGCTCGCGGAGCTGCAACGCGCATTCGCCGAGAGTCGCACCCATGGCGTGACCGTGCTCGTGCGCGGGAAATCAGGCATCGGCAAGACGACCCTGATCCGCTCGTTCCTGAACCAGCTCGGCGAGCAGGTGTTCGTGCTCGAGGGCCGCTGCTTCGAGCGCGAGCAGGTGCCGTTCAAGATGCTCGATGGCATCGTCGACACGCTGACCGGCGTGATCGTCGCGTTGCCTCCGGCCGCGGTCGACACCCTCTTCCCGAAGGATCTCGCCGCGCTGATCCGGCTCTTTCCGGTGATGCGACGGATCAAGAAGCTGACCGAGCTCGCCGAGCAACAAGCGATCCCCAGCGATCCGGGCGAGCTCCAGCGTCGCGGCTTTCATGCGCTGCGCAGCTTGCTCGTGCGGCTCGCTCGCCAGCGCCCGCTCGTGATCTTCGTCGATGATGCGCACTGGGGCGATAGCGACTCGCTGACGTTCTTTGCCGAGCTCGTGCACTCTCCCGATCCGGCGATGCTGGTGATCGTCGCGCATCGCCCCGAGGACTATCGCGGCGTGATCGCGAAGCTCAAGGCGCCAACTCCGCGCCGCGGCGACGTCCGCGAGCTCGAGGTTGCGGGCCTCAGCGAGGCCGACGCGATCGCCCTGGTCGAAAAAATCGCGGGTCACGCGGCGCGCACCGACGCCGTCGTCAAGGCAAGCGCGGGGCATCCCCTCGTGCTGACCGAGATGGCGTCGTCGCCGAGCCTCGTGCCGGGTGCATCCGGCACGGCGGCGCCTCCGTCGATCGACGAGCTCGTCCGCGCGCGCGTCAGCCGGGTCTCGCCGGAGGCCCAGGCCATGCTGGCCGTGTCGAGTATCGCTGCGCGGCCGCTCTCGGTCGCGATCGCCGCACATGCCGCGGGTCTCGTCGGGGGCCACGACGAGGCCGGCGAGCTCGCGGCCGAGCGGCTCGCGACGCTCCGTCGCGTCGATGGCCAGATGATCCTGCAGCCCGCACACGATCACGTACGCCAGGCCGTGCTCGCGAGCCTCGATCATGAAGCGAAGGCCGGCTGGCACGAGGCGCTCGCGCTCTCGTTCCAGGAGATCCAGGGCGAGGCCGAGCTCGACTCGCAAGCGGTCGTCGAGCACTGGCTCGCCGCCGGGCATCCGGCAAACGCCGCGCACCACGCGGTCCACGCGGGACAACGCGCCGAGGAAGCCCTCGCGTTTCGTCGCGCGGCCGAGCTCTACGAGATCGCGCTCGCGTACGGACCGTGGGACGCGTCGGGGCAGCGCGACCTGTTGCGCAAGAAGGCGAACGCGCTCGTGTGCGCGGGCCTGCTCGACGAAGCGGCTGCCGTCTACGCGCACGCAGCGGACCTGCTCGACGACGCCGAGGCGATCGATCTGCAGCGCTTGCACATCGAAGCGCTGCTGCGTCGCGGTCGGCTCGACGAAGCCGTGCCGGTCGCCGCGCAACTCCTCGCGCACATCGGGGTGCGCAGTCCGCTTGCGAAGTTCAGCTCGAAGACTCGGCTCGCCGCGCAGTGGTTCACCCAGCGCTTGCGCGGGCTCGACTTCACCGAGCACACACCCGAGGAGTGCAAGCCAGCAGACCTGCTCCGCATCGATGTCCTTTACTCCATCGTGAGCGGGCTCGCGTTCGCCGATCCGGCGCTCGGGCGTACGCTCCAGGCCGAGCTGTTGCGCGCAGCTCTCGAGTGCGGCGAGCCCGTGCGGGTGTGCCTCGCTCTCGCGCAAGAGGTCAGCTACGCCTCGGGCGCGGGGAGCCGCAACGTGAATGCGGTCGACGCGGTCGGCGCGAAGCTCGACCTGCTCGCGCAGAAGATCGCCTCACAGCAGCCTGGCTGCGAGCATCTCGTCGGCCTCGCGCGCGCGGCGCGTGGCATCGCCGCGTTCCGCAACGGGCGCTGGCGCGAGGCGCAGGGCTTCCTCGAGGCGGGGCTCGCGATCTTGCGCGAGCACGGGACTGGCGTGCGCTGGGAGATCGATATCGCCGAGAGCTACTGGCTGCAGAGCTTGTTCTATCTCGGCGAGTGGCGCGAGCTCGCGCGCCAGGGCCAGTTACTCCTGCGCGAAGCGATCGATCGCGGCGATGTCGTCGCGCAGCTCGGCATCCGCACGGGCACGTGCAACTTGATGTGGTTGCTCGCAGGCCGCGCGGCCGAGAGCCGCACGCAGCTCGAGGCCGCGACCGCC
>JANXOP010000207.1 GCA_025357755.1 Kofleriaceae bacterium
TCCTTACTTGAGCGTCGCTCGCTGGTCGCAACTGGCCTGCCTCTCCACCGAAGTGAAGAGCACGTTGCCGACCGCCGAGGCCGCCTCAGAAATGGGGCGATGTAATCGTCGCCAGCGGGGAGATGTAATTGTCGCTCAGCAGCCACGCGGCGCTCGAGCATTGGGTTAACGAGTCGGCTACCAAGCAGCAGCTTGCGACGAGCGAGCAATACAAGGTGTCGTCCGCGCTCGAGCAAATCGAGGCTGGAGTTCCCACGATGGAGAAGAAGTCGACGGAAGGCTCGAAGATACTCGCGAAGACCGCGACCATTAAGAAGGTCGTTGGTAAGGTGATCGATATCGCCTCCAAGCTTGCCCACGCCGACGGGGCAGCTGAACCAGCTAAGGCGCTGGCCGAGGCCAACATCGATATGATGTACAGCGACGAGCTCAATGCGCTAGAAGCGATGATGGGCGAGACGTCGGAGACGCAGAAGCACGGCGTCGAGCGTATGCAGGTCGTAAATCTACGCGCGCATCTATCGTCGTGGTCAGCAGCGCTGCTCAGCGCTGCCGATGCGAAAGAACAGGTTCAAACGCTCAAGGCGAACATGCGCGCGTCAGCTCGACAGTTTGCTGGCGCAGCCGAGAACAAGGGCGAATTCGCGGTGGGCATGATTTCATCGCTGTATGCCGAGGCAGATACGCTGCTCCAGCAAATCCATCTCGCGATCGCACTTGGTGAGGCCGAGAGTAAAGCCAGCGTGCCAGCGACGGAGGATGCGACTCGGATCAATGGAAAAGGCGCTGCATTCGATGTGCTGGGGCATGGCGTTCGCTTTTACGAACCGATTCGGACCTACTCGGGCGGGCGGCTGACTTACAGTGCGATGGTTCGGAAGTTGGAGATCGGGCTCGTCGGCATGGGGGGCACCGAAGGCGCGAAGGGGGTCAACCCGGTGGTGAATGCAGCGTTGCAGGAGCTCAAGCAATTGAAGCCGGTGATCGCGACCAGCAGAGATCGTCTTGGCGCGGCGCTAGGGTTCGGTCGTGGCACAGAGGAAAAGGCTTAGGGCAGAGATGCGGCACTTGAGGCAAGTGGCCGTCGCCGCGTGCGTCGTACTCGGCTGTTCGAGCTCGAACGCGCCTCGCGACTACTCTGTGGTGGACAACTGCACTCCAGGAATCTCGCCCAACGCAATTTGCAGCGTCGCCGTGAGTCTGGCTGGCCTTCCCGCGACTCACCTCGGCGGGATTATTTGGATCGGCAGAGGCCTCAAGCCGACACCCGACCTTAACGGGTACGTCTTCCAACAGAGCACCACGTTCACGACTGACTACAAGGAGGTCGTTCAGTTCACGGAGAACGTGCTCGGAGCAATCGCAAAGCAGAGTTCGGCGAATCCCGTTGCTCTCGATGCTTCCGGCAAATACTTCTACTGGACCACGCGCGACGGAACGTGGGTCGTTGCGCGCGATGCTCACGAGCTCAGGTGGTACAGCGTTCCGTATCCACAGGTTCGGACCCCCGAAGACTTGAAGGACCTTGCTGTTGGGGCTGGGCTCCGTCCAGCGCCTGTAAGTGCCCAAATCTGGAAGAAGGTTGGCCGCTTCATCGTCGATCACCCTGCCGCGCAACCCTGATGCCACGGTCGATAACTCGATCATCTGAGTTTCAGGGTGTCACGAGAGGGTGGTTAACGATGAAGGATCGAAATACTTGGGTGTGGCTCCTTTTAGTGATGCTCGGCTGTTCGAGCTCGAGCTCGACCAGCGACTACTCGGTGATCGATAACTGCACACCGGGCATCTCACCCAACGCAATTTGCAGCGTCTCCGTGAGATGGGCTGGCCTTCCTCTGGTTCACCTCGGTGGGCTGACCTGGCTCGACAGAAATCTCGAGCCGGCGCCGGATCTCAGTGGTTACGCGTTGGTCCAGAGCGCCCAATTCACGACGGACTACACGGCTCTCCTTCAGTTTGCTGAGAAAACGATTGGCTCAGCAGCGAAGCATGATGCCGAGCACGCGGCTGCCCTGGATTTTCGCGGAATCTCCGACTACTGGATCACGAGCGACGGAACGTGGGCCATGGGGCGCGGGTCACAGGGGCTTCAAGAGCTTCGTTGGTACAGCCCGCTGTATCCACGGGTGCCCACGCCCGAATACATCAAAGAAACCGCGGAACGAGCCGGACTACGACCCGCTCCGGTCAGTGGCCCCATCTGGCGCGCACTCGGCCGCTTCATCATCGATCACCCCGCGTAACCCTGACGCCGTGCGGTCGATAGCGACCGCATGAACGAATCACTCCTCGATCTGCAAAACCGGTCGAGCTGGGCGCTCGCTCGCATCAGCGCTCTGGTCAATGAAGGTCGGTCGAGCGGCTGGCTGTCCTGTGCTCCTTTTGCGCAGCCGGACATCGCACTGCTGCTTGATTCATCTCGCGATCGGGTTGGGTGAAGCCGAGAGCAAAGCGAGCGGACCGGCAACGGAGGATGTGACTCGGATCAATGGCAAGGGTGCAGCATTCGACGTGCTGGGCCACGGTTCGCACGTACTCGGGCGGCCAGCTGACCTACAGTGCGGTGATTCGGAAGGTAGAGATCGGGCTCGTCGGCATGGGGGGCACCGAAGGCGAGAAGGGGATCAACCCCGTGGTGCAGGTAGCGTTGCAGGAGCTCAAACAATTGAAGCCGGTGGTCGCGACTAGCCGAGATCGACTCGGCGCGGCATTAGGGTTCGGCCGGGCCACGCCGGAAAAGGTTTAGGGATGAGGCATTCGAGTCTGGGAACCTGCATCTTGTTCGCGGCCCTTGGCTGTTCGAGCGCGACTCGCGACTATTTCGTGGTCGACAACTGCACACCAGGCATCTCGGTCAATGCAATTTGTAGCGTCTCCGTGCGCTTGGCTGGCCTTCCGGACCCTCACATCGGCGGGCTTGTTTGGATCGACAGAACCCTCCAGACGACGCCTGGAGCGGCGGGATACGTACTGCAGCAGAGCGCGACGTTCACGACGACCTTCACGGATCTGCTTCAGTTCGCAGAAAAGACGCTCGGTGCAGCACCGAAGCAGAGCTCGGATAACCCCGTCGCCTTCGACGTGCCGGACACGTACTACTCTTGGACCGTGGGCGATGGAACATGGGTTCTCGCGCGGGACGCCCACGAGCTCAGTTGGTACAGCGTTGCGTTTCCCCGCATTCCAACGCCCGAGTACATGAAGGTTGCCGCGGAACGAGCCGAACTACGCCCCGCTCCGGTCAGTGGCCCCATCTGGCGCGCACTCGGCCGCTTCATCATCGATCACCCCGCGCAACCCTGACGCTGTGCGGTCGATAGCGACCGCATGAACGAATCACTCCTCGATCTGCAAAACCGGTCGAGCTGGGCGCTCGCTCGCATCAGCGCTCTGGTCAATGAAGGTCGGTCGAGCGGCTGGCTGTCCGGTTCTCCTTTTGCGCAGCCGGACCTCGCACTGCTGCTTGGCGACCTGGTGCCGCACGCGAAACCGATGCGGTTGCTCGCCGAGCGCCTCTCGCTCGGTGCGCACGAGCTCGATGTGCTGTGGATGCTCGCGTGTATCGAGCTCGAGCCGCAGGTCGCTCGCGCGACGCAGCTTCTCGGTACGCCGGAGCTGAACGCACAGTTGCTCGAGCGAGCGATCACGCAAGGGCTTGCGATCGAGAACGACCTCTTCGAACGGTTGCAGCAGCTCGCACTGATCGAGATGACCGACGGGCCGAGCTACCGCCGAATTGTTCGACTCGACGAGCGCGTAATCGATCTCGTCCGCGGTCGCCTGGAGATCGACCGCAAACTTCGCGAATTCGTGACACTCGTGCCGGCAGTCGACATTCCGAGAGCTCAGTCCCGGATCGAGCTGGGGACGAACAGCGCGGTGATGATCAGCGGCCCCAGCGGATCTGGGCGTACGACATCGCTTCGCGATATTGCGTCTGCGAACGGCGTCGCTTCGTTGGTCGTCGCGTCCGCTCAGCTGTCGAAGGACGCGGTGTTGTTCGAGCGCCAGCTTCGTTCGATCGTTCGTGAGTGCCGGCTTCACTCCGCGTGGCCTGTGTTTCGCGACGCTGACGAAGTACTGCCCGCCATCGAGCACGCGATGCGCACCGCGCAAGACATTCCGTTGCTCGCGAGCGTTCGCGCGGCGGTCGCGCCGCGGTCGCGCCGCGTGATCAGCTCGGAGTTGAAGATTCCCTCGGTCAGCGCGCGCGCGAATCTGTGGAAGCGAGCTCTCTCGGAGGAGGTCAGCGAGGAGTGTGCGCGGCGCTATGCGATCACGCCCGGGATGATTCAGAGCTGCGCCGACGCCGTGGCTGCCAAGAGCTCAAACGCGACGGTGACCGACGTGCACGAAACGCTCCGGATTCATCTCGAGCGCCAGCTGGTCGGATTGGCGACGCGGGTCGAGACGAAGCAGACGTGGAACGATCTCGTGTTGCCTGCCGATCAGATGGACCTCTTGATCGAGCTCGTTGCGCGCGTTCGTCACCGCGACCAGGTGCTCGAGACATGGGGATTCGGCGACAAGATCGGTCGTGGCCTCGGTCTGTCGGCTCTGATGTCGGGCCCGCCTGGGACTGGCAAGACGATGATCGCGGGCTTGCTCGCGCGGGAGCTCGGCCTCGACCTCTATCAGGTCGATCTTTCGAAGATCGTCTCGAAGTACATCGGCGAGACCGAGAAGCAGCTCTCGGCTCTCTTCGACGCTGCTGAGTCCGGGCAAGCGATCATCTTGTTCGACGAGGCGGACTCGCTGTTTGCGAAGCGATCGGAGGTTCGGAGCAGCAACGATCGGTACGCCAATCTCGAGGTGAACTACCTCCTGCAACGGATCGAGGCCTTCTCGGGAATCGCGCTGCTCACCACGAATCATGAAACCACGATCGACGATGCTTTCATGCGTCGGCTCGCGTTCCACATTCGCGTGCCGATGCCGGATGAAGAGCATCGTGTTCTGCTCTGGGAAAGCATGCTTCCGGAGCGCGCCGAGCGAGCCAGCAACCTCGACTTCACGCGCCTTGCGGCGGACTTCGAGATGAGCGGTGGCTACATCAAGAACGCCGTGCTCCGCGCCGCATTTCTATCGGCAGACGAGGGCACTCCGATTTCCAACGCGCACTTGTTCCGTGGCGCGCGGTCCGAGTACGAGGCGATGGGCAAGCTCGTTCGAAGCTGAAAGTTCGCATCATCTCGACGTCTACCGGACGACTATCTGCACGCGCTGCGCGCCTTGACGCTCGAGCTGCTCCGAGCTCCTCGTGCTCGCACCAGACCAGCGTATCTTCAAGGGGCGCTCGCGGAGTGCACGCGGTTCGACTTTCGTTCGCAACGTCGAGGGCGTCGATGGTCCAACCGAGCGGCGCAGGCTAGCGTCGCGTGAGGAGACCGAGCGCACCTCGGAAGTCGTGCGAGCTCGCGCTGTCCACGCCGTTGCGGTTGGCGTGTATCCAGCTGCCTGAGGTACGCGTTGCCCCGGCGTCCTGAGTTGGGCGTGGTACTCGCCAAACAGGTGGCATCGACGGCGGTAGCGCATCGCCGCCGTGCTTCGCGCCATTCCCCATTCGAAACGTCCGACTCGAAGCACTCGACAAAATCACGCCGAAGCGATCAAGGGACCGCGTGGGTCCCCTCGACCGCCGCAGCGAGCGAGCGCAAGAGGCCGCCGAGTGCGACGGCTGCAGGACGCGGCAGCTCGAACGCGACGCGTCCATCTTGGAGCGGGCGCACGTTGATCTGTGACATCAGCGAAGCGAGGTCGCCGACATCGATCGCGACCTCCGCAGGTGGAGAAGGCGCGGCAGGTGCAGCGATGGCCGGCGCCTCGTCCTCGTCCTCGTTCTCGTCCTCGTCCGGTCCTAGCGGATCTGCCGATCCTGCATCGTCGGCCGGAGCGTCGATCGCTGTCACACTCGAGGAGATATCCATGGGAGACACGATCTCCTGGACCTGAGTCATGAAGGATCCGGCCGAATCGAACGACACCTCGTCGCTCGTGCCATCGAACAGGCCGGTGAACAGCGCCCGCTTGTCACTGACCAAGCGCGCGATCCTGTCCTCGATCCCGCTTGCCGCGACGAGGTTGTAGATATCCACCGGCTGGGTCTGGCCGAACCGAAAAATTCGACCGATCCGCTGCTCGAGCACGGCCGGGTTCCACGGCAGCTCGAGATTGATGCAACAGCTCGCGGCTCGCTGGAGGTTGAGCCCGACCCCACCGGCATCGGTCGCGAACAGCACACGGGTCGCAGGGTCGTCGTGGAACGCCACGAGGTTCTCGCTGCGGCGGCGCTGCGACTCTTCCCCCGTGAAGAATGCCGCGCGAACGTTCGCTCGCGCGAGCACGTCGCCGGTCACCCACGCTGCCAGCTTGAGCATCCGTCGCCACTGACTGAACACCACGACCTTGCGCTCCTGCGTCACGACAAGATCGGTGATCAGGTCCCGAAGCTCGACCAGCTTGGGGCTAGCGAGGCTGGCAAGCAGGGTGTCCGACCGTCGACGCGTGCCTTCGATGGTCGGCCACACCTCCGTGAAGTCACGCAGCGCGAGACCATTGCAGATCATTCGCTGCTGCGTGAGCAGCTGCATCAGCCTCAGGAACTCGCGTTGGGTCAACGGACGTCGACGTGCCTTGCCGGCAAGCTCGGCGATCGGCCGCGCGAGATCGTCGTGCGCGCCCTGCTGCGCCTCGGTTAACTCCACCGACACGTTCACGTCGCGTCGAGGTGGCAATTGCGCGAGCACCTCGCTACGGACTCGGCGCAACATGCTCGGCGCGAGCCGGTTTCGCAGCGTCTCGAGGTTCCGCGCACCAACTACTTCGCGGCTCCCATCCACGCGCACGGCGTGCCAGCCCGGAAGCCGCCAACGTGGCTCGAGAGCCGGCTCGTCGACCCACTCCATGATCGACGCGAGCTCGCTCAACCGATTCTCCATTGGAGTGCCGGTCAGCACGAGCCGCCATTGCGGCACGAGCTGCTTGACGACCTCCGCGGTCTTGGTCTGCCAGTTCTTGATCCGCTGCGCCTCGTCGAGGATGACTAGCTCGGGCGCGTAGTTCTGGACGGCGGGCAGATCACGCAGCAACTGCTCGTAGTTCACGAGCAACACGCCGTCGCCGCGCCGCCGGTACAGTCGCGCGCGATCGCCGGGATGACCTTCGACCGTGACGAGCTCGATGTCAGTGAACGCCCGCCACTCACGTGCCCACTGAGCTTTCAGCGACGCCGGAACCACGACGAGGGCTCGCCGGATCTTCGAGCTGGCAAACAACGCATGACACGATGCGATCGCCTGTGCGGTCTTGCCGAGGCCCATGTCGTCGGCAAGCAGCAGCCGCCCCGCGTTCATGAACCGCTCGACGCCCTCGCGCTGGTACGGGAACAACTTCTG
The DNA here is from genome assembly GCA_025357755.1 of Kofleriaceae bacterium. GTDB lineage: Bacteria > Myxococcota_A > Polyangia > Haliangiales > Haliangiaceae > JABFXX01. Next base: position 7,398 of record JANXOP010000207.1, read on the forward strand.
CCGGAGCCCGCGCGTCAGCCGATCCAGCTCGCGCGACCCAATCACTTGTCGGCGCTCGAGCTCCTCGCGTTCACGCTCGAGCAGCGGCAACAGCGCGGGGTCGGCGAGTGCCAGATCTCGACGGCACGCCGCGAGCAGTCGCTCCACTGCCTGGCGGCGATGCGTCAGGTCCGCCGTCCACGCGCGATCGATCGGCCGAGCCGCAGGCGCCCGCTGAAACATCGCCGATAGCTGGCGCGGGAGCGCGACCTCCGGATCGTGCCAGACCCGCTCGAACCAGTCGCCCGGCCCCGTGAACGGCCGCACCGGATCCCAACGCAGAGCTCGCTTCGCGAACCTCAGCCGACGCGACCGTGCGACGACGGCGAGCATGTGCTTGCACAATCCAAGCGATGCCTTCGCGAAGTCAGGACAGCTGCAACTCCCGTCGTCCGACGCGCCGAACCACACGTCGTACGTGCGTGCGTGCTTGCCTCGTTTGCCGACCCGAAAACCGCCAGGCGCCGTTCGGACGACAAGCTCGTCGTCGCGCGACGTGTCGAGCCGCCGCAGGAGCGCGTCGAGCGCGTCGCGCGTCACCGCGAAGTCCGTCCCGCGTGTCACGCGCAATGCGCGTTCTGCGAGCGCATTCGAAAGCTCGTCCGCGCCCGACCGGGCCGCCTGCTCCACCAGATCACCGAGGGCGTACGAGGGGGCGCTCTGAACCGACGAAACCTCGAAGGTCGAACGAACAGCGGCGAGTTGCTCCACAGCGAACAACGCTCGCACGAGGCAGTGACATCGAACTTTCGCGGCGTCACGGGAAGCGGATGGTGCTCTCGAGAAACGCGAACCAGTGCTTCAATCGTCGCGCGGGAAGGGCTAACTCCGGCGAACAGCAAGGCCAAGGCCGCGAACGGACGCGGCATGACGCTGACCCCCTCTGCCAACGTCGCGGAGACCCGACTGATTTCATGAACGCGCTAACGCATCGTCATGACGAAACGCGCGATGTTACAAGATCGTAATCCGCGAGCCGTCCGCGAGCGTGTTCAGGTCCGCCCGTGCCGACCCCCACGCCGCTCCAGCTTCGCTTCCGCGAAGTTCACGAGCGCATCGTCCAAGACTTCGATGACGTGAGCGCCTGGCTGGTCTACGCAGACCTGCTGCGCCAGAAGAACGATCCGCGTGGCGAGTTGATCGCGGCGGCGCACCTGCCGGAAGGCGACCTGTCCCAGCTGATCTAGACGCACAGCGCCGCGATGTTCGGAGCGCACCTGGCGGACATCTCGGACGGCGGACCATTCAGCGTGCAGTGGCGCCATGGGGTCGTCGCGATCGTGAAGGTCGCTGTCCCCAAGAATCTCGTCGGCGAGAGCGCCGCACACCGGCGCACCCGCGACGCCTTCATGGAGCGGATGACCTCCTTCTTGAAGCTGCCGGTGTGTCAGTTCGTGCACTCCTTCAAGTTCTCCTTCATCGGATTCGACGGCTTCCTCAACGGCCTCTTCGATGGGATCGTCAACTACTCGGCCGTCCGCTCGCTCGAGGTCGAGGCGCTCTCGGATGAGAACTACGAACGATGGTCTCGCAAGCTCGAAGCGTCCAGCGATCCGTTCCGTCGGCTGGTCGGGCTCGGGACACTCGGGCTCGACGGCATCACGACGACCGTCGCGTACGCGATGCCACGGCTTGCCCTGCCCACGCTCCGAACGTTGAAGCTCCGCAACGGTAATTTCTACGGGCCGGACCTCCGCGCTGGCGGGGTCGTCGCTGCCCGCTCTCGAGACGCTGTCGATCGAGCCGTACAGCAAGATGTCGTACCTCGACGAGAGTGACCTCACCGCATTCGTCGCGGCGAAGGGGATGCCTGCACTCCGCCGCCTCTCGCTGAAGTTTTGTGACGTTGCCGATGTGGTCCTCGAGGCGCTGGCGGGCTCGCCGATGCTCGCGCAGCTCACGCATCTCGACCTTTCGCACAGCAGTTTCGACCGAGAGATGCTCGCTCACCCTGACTTTGCCCATCTCGAACACGCGGGCAAGCGAGCTGTCGCGGTGTAGCGTCACTGTGGTGCACGTTGTCGCGGCCGACCTAGCCAGATCGCGCTACGTTCCGTGCCGTGCTCCGCGCGGCCAGCTTCGTTTGCCTCGACGCGCCGTTCGTGGCGCTCACGTGGCAAGCGCTGTTCGCGCACGTGTTCGCCACGCCGCTATCGGCCGTCGCGCGCGCCGCGTTGTTCTTCACGACGTGGGGCATTTATCTCCTCGATCGGTTGGCCGATGCGGCCTCGGTGCGACCCGGCATGCCGATGTCCGGCCGGCAGCGGTTCGCGCGTGCACACCGGCGGCTCGGGATCGCGGTGCTCGCCCTCGTCGCGGCGATCGATCTCGCGATGATCGCGCGCCTGTCGGTCGCGCTACTCGTCGCTGGCGCCGCGGTGGGTGTGGTCTGTGCGACCTACCTGACCGTGAATCGCCGCGTCGATCGGACCTGGCGCTGGATCCCGATGAAGGAGCTCTGCATCGGAGGGTTGTTCGCGCTCGGTACGGTCGCCGCGCTGGTGCCGAGCATTCGCACTGCCGGCTTCGTGCCGAGCGTCGCGCTGTTCGGCGCGTTGTGCGCCACGAACTGCGCGGTCATCGCGGTGTGGGAGCGAGGGCTCGACCTGCAGCAGGGCAAGCCCTCGCTCGCGACCCAGACCCAGCTCGCGCGCCACGTGCCGTGGATCCTGATCGGGCTCGCAGCCAGCGCGTGCGCGTCGATCTGGACCGGCGTGCCGCTCGCGATCGCGGCGCCGGTCGCGATCTCGGCGCTCGCGCTGGCTGCACTCCACGCGGTGCATCGGTCCGTGCCGCCCGACGAGCGCACGGCACTGGCGGACCTCGTCCTGCTCGTGCCGCTCCTCGAGCTCGTGCTGCGATGAGCTTCGATCCGGTCGCGCGCGTCTACCACGTCGTCGAGGCGCTCGTGTTCGGGCGAACGCTGCAGCGCGCGCGCGTCGCGTGGCTCGGCGAGGTTGCGGATGCGCGTCGCGCGTTGATCGTCGGCGAAGGCGACGGCCGCTTTCTCGAGCAGCTCCTCGGGATCGCGCCGAGCGTCGAGGTCGTGTGTGTCGATGGCAGCGCGCGGATGCTGGCCGTCGCATCGAAGCGGATCGGAGCGAGCGCGCGCGTGAAGTTCGTGCACGCCGATCTCGCCGCCTACGAGCCCGCCGGGCGCTACGACCTCGTCGTGACCCACTTCGTGCTCGATTGCTTTGACGAGCCCGGCGTCGCTGCGCTCGCCGCGCGCCTGACCGCGACCCTCGCGCCGGGTGGCCGCTGGCTGGTCGCGGACTTTCGCGTCCCGACCGGCGCGCTGCGCGCGTTGCGTGCGCGCTTCTGGCTCGCCGTGATGTATGGCTTCTTCCGCATCGCGACGAAGCTGCGAGTCAAGCGGCTCGTCGATCCGACCCCGATCCTCGAGCGAAACGGGCTCGTGCGCGCCCGGTGGACCGAGCTCGATGCGGGCTTCGTCGGCACCGCGCTGTGGGCGTCACCGGCGACCGCGAGCCCGCGACCTCGAGTCGTCGCGATGCAGGAGCCGGGCGACTCGGAAATGCTTCGCCCAATCCATCGGCCGTGGAGACATCGACGTATGCGCCCTGGTAGCGGAAGGCCGCGACTGCCGAGACGGACGAGATCTGAATGATGTGACCAGATCCTTGATCGCGCATCACCGGGAGCACTGCCTGCTTCACATGGAACATGCCGAAGAGATTTACTTCCATCTGGTTGCGCAACCGCTGCTCGCTGATCTCCTCGAGCGCACCGAACGCCCCGTAGCCCGACCACGCGTGGTTACACTGCCAATGACCATCGCGTTTAGCTCGTGGAGGCGTGGTGCTGGCGATCGCATGAGCTCGTCGTCGCCGGATGCGCGCGCACTAGGCGGCGATGCGACCCATGGCTTCGCACTCGAGGCGCGCAGCCTTTCGAAGGTGCTCTTCCGTGATCTCGTTGTGGCCATCGACCGCGAGGAACGCAGCACGTAATGCCGCATTGCGGATGTAGCCGCCCGTGAGCTGATACTCGCGCGCCAGGCGGGCGAAGTCGATCTGCTTGGAGCGGGGGGCATCAGACGGAAGCAGCGCTTGCCACAGGTGTTCGCGCTCGGTTGCGTCCGGAACATCGAACCGGAGATGCAGGGACAGCCGCCGCATGAACGCGGGATCGATGTTCGATTCGTGGTTGCTAGTCAGGAGACAAATCCCCGAGAAGCTCTCGAGCCGCTGCAACAAGAAGTTCGTTTCGAGGTTCGCGTAACGATCGTTGCTCGACTTCACATCGGTGCGTTTGCCGAACATGGAGTCCGCCTCGTCGAACAAGAGGACGGCGTGGCCCGCCTCGGCCGCGTCGAACAGCGCGGCGAGATTCTTCTCGCTCTCGCCGATCCACTTCGACACGATCTTCGAGAGATCGACCTGATAGATCTCGAGGCCGAGGTCCTTCGCGATCAGCGAAGCGACCATCGTCTTGCCAGTGCCGGGCGGCCCAGAGAACAGCGCCGCGACGCCGAGCCCCTTGCCTAGCTTCGTTCCGAAGCCCCAGTCTTCGTAGACCCGATCGCGTTCGCGCACGCGCGCGAGCAGCTCGGTGATCACGTCGACATGATCTTGAGAGAGGACCAGATCCTTCCAGCTCTGTGTCACGGTCAGTCGTTTTGCGAACTGGCCCAGCCGATCTTCGAGCACGCTCCGCACCCCAGCCGCGATGTGTTTCGGTTCGATCGGACAATCCTTCGCGCGCGAGCGTGCCGCGTCGGCAGCTCGCACGATCAACCCGCTCGTGAGCGGATACTGCCCTGCGAGGTGCTCGCCGTCGCTCGGCGATCCTTGTTGCAGCGCCGAGATCCACAGCTTCGCGCGCTGGTGACGGTTTGTCGGACGCATATCGACGCTCGAGACTGGCCTCGACCAATCGCTACCCGCGATCGCCTTGGTGCTCGTCAACAGAATGCGCCCTTCAAAGGCATCATCAATCGCCTGCACGAAGACGGGAAGCTTGTCGTCGGCGAGCGCCTCGAGATTGACGAACAACGGAATTCTGTCGAGCAATTTGCATTCGCGTGCGGCGACGCGAAGCTCGCGCACGAACACACCAAGATCCTTCGCCATGCGTTTCGCGTCGATCGTAACGAGCTCCAACTTCGACTCGCCCGCCACCGCCGCGAGTACGGACGCGCGCCCCGAGCTCGGCAGCCCGATCGCCGCCACGATCGCGTCGCCATTCGCCGCGAACGCCTCCCGTAGCTCCGCGAGCGTCTCTTCGTCGACCGCGAGCTCGTGTGTCGGCGGTGTCTCTCGCCGTGGCGCGAAGAACCTGCCGCCACACGGCTCGTCACTCGCATCGAGCAGGGCGAGCGACATCAAGCGGTCGCTCACGACCACCGGCCGCTTGGTCCACGCGAGAGCTTCGTCGCCGAGCTCCACGAGCCCGTGCCGAATCAGTGAGCCTGTCCGCGACATCGCACGAATCGCTTGTGCGCCATCGCGTGAGAACGCGACCGCCGCAATAGCACCACAGGTCGGTTCCCTGGCGCCGCCGAGCGCCTCGATCCGTGAGCCGAGCGTGGGGACGAGCTGTGCCGCGATCAGCGTCCACGCAGCGAGCTCCTCCTCGATCGTGAGCCCGAGCCGCTCGGCAAACGTCCCGATCAGCGTTCGCTCGAGACGGGTCGCCTTCGAGATGTCGCGACACTCGAGCTGCGTGGCGCGCAGGAGCGTTGCATCGGGCGGCGCGGATTCGAACCCTCGAACCGCCATCTCGACATACAGGCCAACAACGTCACACCAACGGCGGCAAATCTCGGGGAGCATGCCGACCGTATCGGCACGTGCGCTCGGCGGTTGCTAACAATCTCCGCGCTGGCCTGAGTGGCTCATGGATCGGTGCTGGTCATCAGCTCGCCCGACCTTCGCACCTCCGGCTCAGTGTCCGCGAACTGTGCGCATCCGTTGATGCTCAGGTCGATGACATGCCGGACCTGTCCATCAATATGGGAGATATACTGCCGAAGATCGATCTGCAGACCGTTCGTGGATGTCTGCAAAGAGTACTCGCGGGACTCGTCGACCACCCCGATCTTGTCCAGCACGTGCTGGCGAAGCTCCGGGGCCTGCACGAAACCGGCGATTATCGTCGGGGGAACCGTTCCAACGACGGCAGCGGGGCCGATGCGTACGCCACACGTATCGAACCGTGTAATACCGATACCGCTCTGTAGCTGGATCGGAACGATGCCTTGGCGATGATGTCGTTGCGGGTCGAGCGCCAAACTACACTCCGACCGGTCGAACTCCTGATAACTCGCTGGCAGCGAGCCGAGCAGGGATTGAACCGTCGAAGATGTGTCCTCGCAGATCTCGAGGCAGTGCCGAGACGTGAAGTCCTTCTTGCCGAGATAGGACGTTACCGAGGGAGGCTTCCCGCAATTTACGAGAAACAGCGTGAGCCAGATTTGACGCATCAACTTTCGATCTCTCTGGTGCTCACTAGATCCCCGAATTGAACGAGTAGCTGGAGTTTCTGGATCGCCGCGTTGCGAGAGGCCGCGCGTCTAAACGCGAGCGCTGCGTTCCAGCCTGTCGGATCTCCTTCTAGCCGATCCTCGATACGAAGAGCGGCCGCGCTCATGGTTTCGACGTTCCGATCGGTCGCGAATAGTCGGAGCAATGCCCACTCTTGTTCGTCGAGTGTATCGAGTTGCAGGCCCGTGTGGGCGCCGACGCCAAACGTGACCGGTGGTGTACTCGGGAACAGATCCGGAAGCTTCTTGTCGAAGTGAACCCGGTACTGCCGGTTGAGTCCAGAGCTGCCTAGTGTATTTGGATTTTTTTGGAGAAACTCGCGCGCTGCGCGTTCGCTGGCTCCGAGGCGTAGACGCGTCAACCTGATGTCGTGGTCGCCCGAGACGGAGAGGTCCAGTTCCAGAACGCCCGGAATATCCATCGGGTAACCGAGCTGCTCGGTCCGGTTGCGGATGGTCGGATCCGTCGAGCCTTTGCTTAGCCCCAAGAACTCCTGTGCCTTGAGGTTCTGGTACTCGACCTGCGCGTGGTCCGTAAGCGTCGTCGACGCGGCGTTGGCGATTGAGGACGTCTCCTCGGAGAGTTTCTGGAGCACTGCGACGTCCAGTTGCGCGAGCGATCCGGTCAACTTCGCGAGGTCGTCGGCTACGGCAACCTTCCGATTGTGGAGCTCGATCGTCGTCGCGTTGACGAACCGAGTCAGCAGTTTCGCACCCGTCATCGCGGGTGGTGGGCCCGTGAGCTTGTCTCCTCCGAATTTTAGTATCGTCCCGATGCTGGTCTTCGCGAGCGCCGTCACGTTCGCGTTCACGAGTGTCGTGGTCGCAAGTGCAGCCTTACCGCTCGCACTCACCGCCTCGTTGACCGGGATGAGGCTCGGACGCATCAGGGCATTACCAAGCCAGATCCCGAGACCAGCCGTTGATTCGGTCAGCAGTGCGATCAACGCCGCCTTCAAGATCAGGTCGCTGATCGAGGTGTTTGGCGCGTTGTCGTCGACGTATTCGTTGTGAAAGTTCTGCATTCCAAGAATCATCGAATCGTACGAATCACGCACGTGCGACACGACCTGGGCCGCGTAGTCGGCTGGCGATCCATCCCCCTCGATCCGGTGCACGCCCTTGGTGTCTGCAGCCGCGTCCCCGGCAAAGCGCGCGGCCTCGGCCGGATCGGTGTGGCCCGAGTACGGTCGCATGATCGCAGGCAACCCGAGCGACGCTCGCAACTTGTTCTCGGCGTCGAATGCGGAAGCAAATTCGATCTTCCACTCGAAGCGAGGGGTTCGCGCGAGCCGCTGCGCGAGCGTCGCCATGTCGTTCGACAGGAGCTCGACGTCGCGTTCCAATGGATCGCGCGCGTAGCGATCGAGCGAATCGGATGCGCGGGTTGCGAGGTTGAGATGGCGATGGATCGGCTCGCACAGGAGGGCGGCTGTGGCTGCGTCGCCTGGCCGCGCCGCGATGGCGTGGGCTACTTCGCGCCTCGTCGCTAGAACCTCTTGGCTCGCGAGCTCTGCCTGGTCGATCTGAGTCAGTGGAGCCGCCACCGTACTCGTGCCCGAAACGGGTCCGACTTGGTTCTGTAGGCTGTCGACGTTTGCCAGCACACCGACACCGTACGCAGCCATGTTCTTGTCGCTTGTAAGCGCACTCGCCAGAGCGAGGATTACCTTGCGAACCACTGCGACGTCGCCAGCAATGGTCGAGCCAGCGATCGGTTCCAGTTTGATCAACGCCTTCATCTCGGTGACGACTTCGTCGAGGCGTTGGATGGCCACGTACATCTGAGACGGGCGCCGACCTGCGAGTGCAGCTTCGCCAACGATCACCGAGTCACGAACAAGCAAGTGAATCGTCCTGGTCGAATCGAACGCCGCAGCGGGCTTGTCTTCTTGCTTCGCCACGATCGCAGGGACCGGTGCCACCACGGGTGTCTGCTGCGGAGCTGGCTGTTGTTGAAAGTGTTTTCCCATGACCGTCTTCTTCAGCGCTTCGCGTTCGAGATGGCGCTGCGTCGACGCGCATCACCGAGGAATTGAATGATCCGTGCGCGGCGTTCCACCGTGAAGCGCCCGAGCTTTTCCGCGACCTTGTCGGTCGGTTGCGGGTTCGAGAGCCGCTTGTGCAAGCCCATCGATTCGACGATCGAGAGCGTTGCCATGAGTGTTTTCATCTCGGCCTCCTTGCGTGCGAAGCCGACCAGCGCGGTCTCGTATGGAGCGACGTTCGTTTCGAGAATCGAGATCAGCTGCGTATCTATCGGACTGGAGGCCGCGAGCTTCGCAGCGGGCAACACCGCGGCGGAGCTCGGCTCGTAGACCGACTCGGTAGCACTGCCGGCGCGCACCAGAGAGAGCCGCGCGGGAAGCGGCTTCTCCTCGCGCTGAATCGAGACCGGTTTGGCGCGCTCGGGGGCGCCGGCGAAGATGGAGTTGGCGATCGGCATGAGCACCGTATCGGCGCCTCCATCGCTAGGTTGCCTTGAAAGATCCGGGGGGCTTATAGGCACTTAGGCTGGAGCAAGCAACGGTCGACTGCGATTTCGCGACGCGCTGAACGCCCGCGGTGCGAGCGCTACCGTTCGACATGCGCTCAGCTCTAGCAATCTGGTTTGCCGCCGCACGCAGCTGCTCGTCGTCACCCATTTCGCGCTCGATGGCTTTGACGACCGGCATCGTCGGCACTGCGCTGGGGCGTCACCCGCGACCGCGAGCCCGCGACCCTGAACCGCGGTCTCGCGCTTGCGGTTCGCGCGCAGCCGGGCGCATCGTGCGGTCGATGAGCGTCGCAGCTACGCCACTTAGCCTCGTGCTCGGCAAGGGCGGCGTTGGCAAGACGACCGTGGCGCGCGGGCTGGCTGCGCTCGAGGGTCGCCGCGGCCACTCGCCGGTGGTGCTCGAGCCCGGCCTCGGTGCAGCGCTCGGCGCAGACGCGCAGCAGGGCATCGAGACCTGGCGGCTCGACGAGCTCGCGGCACTGCGCGATGCGGTCGCCCACATGTTCGGATCGCCGCGGCTCGCGCAGGCGATCCTCGGACAGTTTGCGATCAAGCGGATCGTCACGGTCGTGCCGGGGTTGCGCGAGATGGCGCTGCTGCTCGCCGCGGTGACGCGCGCCGAGACCGGCCAGCCGGTGATCGTCGACATGCCCGCGACGGGTCACGGCCTCGCGTGGCTCGCGACCGTCGAGCTCCTGCGTTCGCTGTCCCCGATCGGCCGGGCGCGCGCGTTGATCGAAGGCCTCGCCGCGCGGCTCGCCGATCCGCAGTTCACGCGGCTGGTGGTCGTCACGCTGTGCGAGCCGCTCGTCGTGCTCGAGACGCGCGAGCTGTGCGCGGCCCTGCCGAGACCGCCTGTCCTCGTCGTCGTCAATCAGGTGCATCAGCCCGCGCCGCTCGATCTCGCGCAGCTCGCGGACGTCGCGCGCGGACCCACGCTCGCCGCGGAGGCCGCGGTGCTCGAGGCGTGGGCAGTGGCCGCTCCGGTGCCGCGGTTCGACGCGCCGACTGCGCATCTCGTGCGTCGCGCGTACGTGCCCGTTCCCGCGGAGACGGCCGACGAGCTCGACGCCAGCGGTGCCGCGTGACGCGCGCGACGTGGATCTGCGTCGGCACCGGTGGCGTCGGCAAGACCACGATCGCCGCCGCGATTGCCACCGCGATCGCGGCGACCGGGCGGACCACGGTCGTGGCCACGGTCGACCCGGCCCGCCGCCTCGGCCACACGCTCGGTCTCCCCACCCTCGGCACGCGCACCGCGGTGCCCGGCGTGCCGAACCTGTCCGCGCTCGCGCCCGATGCGGCGGCCGATGTCCACGCGCTGGTCGAGCGCTGGCTCGCGGCCCAGCCGGTCCATGCAGCCGGTCTCGCGGGGAACCCGCTGCTCGCCGCGCTCGGCAACGGCTTCGCCGGCATCCACGAGCTCGTCTCGCTGGTGGCGCTCGCCGACCTCAACAACGACGCGGCGTGCGAGGCGCTCGTCATCGACACCGCACCGACCCGCCACGGCCTCGATCTGCTCGCGCTCCCCGCGCGGTTGTCGGAGGTCATCGACGGCCGCGCACTCGCGTGGGCGGGCGAGCTCGCGAAGGTCACGCCCGGGCAGGGCCTGCGCAGCCGCCTCACGCGCTGGGGGCAGCGCCGCCTCGTCTCCGCGCTCACGCTGGCGGCCGGCGAGGTCGCGGCGACCGCGGCGTTCTCGCTCCTGGCGTTCGCCGCCGACCTGCGCCCGGAGCTATCACGGCTCGCGGCGGATGCGGGCGCCTTGCTCGCGCCGGCCGCCGTGCGGATCGCGTTGGTCACCGCCGCGAGGCCGGGCGCCGTCGACGAGGTCGAGCAGATGCGCGCGGCACTCGTTGCCGGCGGACACGCACCGGCGCTCGTCGTCATCAATCGCGCGCCGACGGGCTCGACCCGCACGCTCGCGACCTTGCCGAGCGCATCGGCTGAGCTGCGCGCGATCGCCACTCGCGCAGCCGCAGAGCTCGATGCCGCGCGCGTGGCCGCGGACGCCGTCACCGCGCGCGCGCGAGACGTCTGGCGCATTCCGACGATCGAGATCCCGGCGCTGTCGCCCGACGATCCGCGCGCGGTCGTCACCGAGGTCGCGCGCTTGATCGCCGGCGTCGTGCGCTGAGCTAGAGATGGTGGGTTGCGTCTCGTACCTCCACTGTCGGCTGACCCGCGTCGCTGCCCATAGAACCGGGCGGTTCACGCAACAGAAAGACGTCAGCAGACCATAGGGCGCTCGTTGCGGCGGCCAACGCACTGACGCTCGACGGTCAGCTACCAGTGGAACAAGTTCTGGGTCTCTTTCCGCGGAGGTGGCGCGTACATCTCGTCGGTTACAGGCGCTCCTACTGGAAACCGCGGAAGCTCGCCTCGCTGCGCGGCCAGGATGATCTCGTTGTCGTAGAGCAGTCCGAGTTGCGACGAGCCCCACTTCTCGGCGAGGTGCAAGCAGGGCAGGTACCCGTGCTCGCGCTCAAAGGCGCGGCCTTCTTCGGGCATCGGTGTCACTTCCTGGATGCCGAAGTCGCCTTCGTCGAACTTGCGGATCCCCTCACCCGGGTAACCGGGAAGCTTGAGTGTCAGCATTTTCCGAAAGTCCGCACGCGAGAACGCGCGCGCCCAGTACTCGTGCGACTGCTGCTCGGTGAACGTAGTCCAGAACCACTCCGGCAAGGTTAAGAGGAGTATTCGCGATAGGTGCGGACTCGCGAGTACGGCTTCGAGATCCGCCGCGTTGGTTGCCCAGCGCTGGTACTTGGTCATCGTGAACTCGATCGCGGTTAAGCGTCCGAGCAGCGGACATGCCATGAGCTCCGGCAGTGGTGACGGCACAATGCTTCGGTGGAAAGGCACTTCCACACCCTGAGGGACGGGCTTCGGAGAGAAGATCACTTTCTGCACCGGAGCTTGGTCGAGCAACTCGTGGCCTCGATCGATGAATACAAACGGGTCGATCGTGATCTCGTTCACGAACCCGCGATCGAACGTTGCGTCGTAGCAGTAGCGAAGCAGAGGTGCGGCGATGCGTGCCTCGAGGTCCTCGCTTCGGGAGGTTAAAGGTCGATTGCCCTTCGGATAGGAGGTCCAGTTCACGCGCTCACGGACGTACGACGCGTACACCTCGTCCTTCGCTTCGATGACGTCTGCATACTCGTAGCGAAATTCGTCGACCTCTGGATGATTGCGAACGTCCTCGAGAATCTCAGTCCTGCTTCGCATTGGTGACCTTCCTGCGCTCGTTATCTTGTCCCGCTGCTCGACTGCCCTGAACGCTCGAGCCGACAAAGCCACCCGGAAATCCACCACTCGAGGGTGGTACGTCCGTGCTGTCGATCCATATTCCGGAAGCGCGCTTCGCTCGTTCGACCATCTCCGCCGACAGATCGACCGACAGCTGCACCGTGTGCTCGCCGTGCGCGATGCGCGCACCGACCTGGTTATCGCGCGACGAGTTTGGCAGGAGGCGTGCGACGTCGTGATCGGGCAGCCGCACGATGGTCACGTCGACCACGGTCAACGTGCCATCTCGCAGATCGACACGAAGCGATTGCCATCGAGATGCGTGATGCCATTCACGTCCGCTTCCACCGCGACTCGCGGCATCGCCTCGAGCGTCACGATGCGCAGCGCTTCGTAGCTCCGCGCGTCGACCACGGCGCCCGGCTCATTGCCGCGGAGCTTCGAACCGGGCACCATCTCGAGATCGGTCGAGAGCTCGTGGCTCGCGCGCATGGTCGATGCCGGCTCGGCGGCGCGGATGTGGATCTCGAACACGCGATCATCGATCGTGAGCAGGGTGACGTCGCGCGCGTTGTCGTGCGCCTTCGCGATGCGGTGCGAAGGCGAGAGCTCGGTGATCGCGCGATCGAGCTCGGCCTCGGTGCCACGCCACGCATGGCCGGGAATTAGCTCCGCGAGCCCGATGAGGTTCATGCGCATCGCGACCAGCGCATCGCTGCGCGACGCGCTCATCTGCTGGTGGAGCTCGCCGAGCTGTTCGTGCGCGGAAGGTTCCGCGTGCATCTTTACGAGCTCGATCTCGCGCTCGAGCAGGCGCGTACGCACCTCGAACACCGCGTGCGCATACTCGAGGTTCGCTACGCGGCCCCGCGCGAGAGCCAGCGCGAGCTCGTCGAGGCGGTTCGTCTCTGCGAGCAACGTGCGTGGGACCGCCTTGGGATGGAGGCGTTCGGTCATCGACATGGCTCTGGTCGCGCAGCCACCGACTGCCACTATCGTGGCATAATGGTAGTATCGGCGTATGGCGCAGAAGAAGCGGTTGAGCGCGACCGTCGATGCGGATCTCATCGCCGCGGCGGAGCGCGCGACCAAGCGCGGCGAGGCGACGACGGTCAGTGCGTGGGTCAACGAGGCCATGCGTCTCAAGCTCGAACACGATCGTCGGTTGAGCTCGGCTCGGGCACTCATTGCGGAATTCGCGAAGGAGGACGGTCCCATCTCCGAGTCCGACCGTGAGGACGCACTGCGCGAAGCAAAGCGGCGTGCCATTCCGGTGAGAGGGCTCCGTGCTGGAGAGCCACGGCGGCGGTACGGAAAATGAGCCTGATCCTGGATGCAGGAGCCCTGATCGCGCTCGAGCGCGGAGATCGGTTCGTGACGACGCTCGTGAGTATCGAGACAGAAGAAAAACGCTCCGCGGCATCACACGGCGGCGTCGTCGGACAGGTCTGGCGAGGCGGTCGTCGTCAGGCGCGGCTCGCGAAGTGGCTGGCGGCAATCAACGTCGTGCCGCTCGACGAGGAATTGGGTCGTCGTGCAGGCGCGTTGCTTGCTCGGGCGAAGAAGAGCGACGCTATCGACGCGGCCGTGGTGCTGCTCGCGGTCGACGGCGACACCATCCTGACGTCCGATCCTTATGACCTCGAGCCCCTCGCGTGGGCGGCCGGACTTCACGTGGATATCGTCCCCGTTTGAGAAAAGACGGTCTAACAAGCTGCAACCATTGTGGTCGAAAACTGTACATCCGTACAGCCACTGATAGCATGCGCAGTCTGGAGGCTGCCCATGGATCTCGACCTTTCTCGCTTCCCCGGTCGCGTCATCGCCACCCGCTCGATCGCGGCGCGGCCCGCCACGTTTGCGCCGGTCCCTGAAGGACTTCATCCCGCGTTGCGCGCGGGGCTGGCCAGCCGCGGCATCGATCAACTCTACTGTCACCAGGCCGAAGCATTCACGGCTGCAACGTCCGGTGAGCATGTCGTCGTCACGACGGGAACCGCGAGCGGAAAATCGCTCGCGTATCTGCTGCCGGTGCTGCAGACCTCGCTCGAAGATCCGTCGGCGCGCACGCTGATGTTGTTTCCGACCAAGGCGCTCGCGCAGGATCAGTTGCGCGGGGTGCTAGGGCTGGTCGATCACATCACCACGCGCAGCGATCGAAAAGCGCCGCAGTTGATCGCGGGCGTCTACGACGGGGACACCTCTCCCGCAGAGCGCACGAAGATCCGCGATCGCGCGAACCTCGTCCTCACCAACCCCGACATGTTGCACTCGGCGTTGCTACCGAATCATGGGCGGCGCGGCTTCGCTCATCTCTTCCGCAACGTGCGCTACATCGTCATCGACGAGCTGCACTCGTATCGTGGAGCATTCGGCGCGCACGTCGCCAACTTGATGCGTCGCCTGCTCCGCGTGTGCGCGCACCACGGCAGCAACCCGCAGTTCCTGTGCAGCTCCGCGACGATCGCGAATGCGCGCAGTCATGCCGAGACTTTGTGTCACCGGTCGTTTCGCCTCGTCGAGCGCGATGGGTCGCCATCGGCCGGCAAGACGGTGCACTTCTGGCAACCGCCGCTCGCCGAACGCGGCACGCGACGCCCCGTGACCGCCGAGCTCGCAGAGCTGTTGCCTCACCTCGTGGTCGCCGGCCACCGCACGATCGCGTTCTGCCGGAGCCGCAAGGAGACCGAGATCGTGCTCAAGGAATCGCGCGATCGGCTGCGCGACGTGGCGGGCCACGACGAAACACACCTCATCGCGGGGTACCGGGGCGGCTATCTCCCCGAGGAGCGGCGCGCCGTCGAGCGCGCGCTCGTCGATGGCAGTCTGCGGGCCGTGGTCTCGACCAATGCGCTCGAGCTCGGCATCGACATCGGGGAGCTCGAGGTCGTGGTCCAGGCTGGGTTCCCGGGCACGCGCGCGAGCTTCTGGCAGCAGCTCGGGCGGGCAGGGCGCCGCGAGCACGTCGCGCACGGCATCGTCGTGCTCGCCGTGTCGCCCACGGATCAGTTTATCGGTGCGAACCCCGATTGGCTCGTCGGTCAGCCCAGCGAGCGCGCCGTGGTCGATCGCGACAACCTCGTGATCCAGCTCGCGCACGCGCGTGCGGCGGCGGCCGAGCTCCCGTTGACGCTCGACGACGCGATCATGTTCCCCGACCTGGGCGAGATCGCGGCGGTCCTGGCGCGCGCCGGCGAGGTCCGCGACGTGATGGGCAGCTGGCACTGGACCGGCGGCGCCTTTCCCGCGGGAGAGTTCAGCCTGCGCACCATCCACAACGATCGCTTCAAGGTCGTCGATCGCGGCACCAACTTGACGATCACCGAGATGAGCCGGCCGCAGGTGTATCGCGAGGCTCATCCGCGCGCGATCTACCTGCACGATGGCGTGCAGTATCAGATCGAATCGCTCGATCTGGTCGCGCACGTCGCGACCGTCGTCGAAGTCGACCAGAATTTCTACACGCAGCCGGATGTGCGCACCGCGATCGACGTGCTGCTCACCCAGCAAGCGCGAGCCCTCGGTCAGACCCGCGCGCACTTCGGCGACGTGCGGGTCGACGATGTGGTCGTCGGTTACAAGATGCTCGAGTTCCACAACCACCAGAACCTCGGCTACGAGGCGCTGCACGAGCACCTGCGCCTCTCGCTCGATACCGAGGCCACGTGGGTGGTCGTGCCCGAGCCGGTGCTCGCCGCACTGGGCGCCGCGCGTGAAGATGCACTCGCGGGCATGGTGCACGCGCTCGGCGCCTCCGCGCGCCTCGCCTCGATGGCGGAGCGCACCGATCTGTGCGGCTCGAGTTTTCATTTTACCGACGAGGAAACCGGTCACAGCGCGACCGCTCTCGTCCTCTACGACAGTTATCCGCAAGGCCTGGGCTTCGCGGCGCTGGCGTACGACGAGCTCGACACGATCCTCGGCCAAGCGATCGACCTGATCGCCGGATGCAGCTGCGAAGGCGGATGTCCCGCGTGCGTAGGGAGCTGGAACCGCGACCCGGTACTCACGAGCTGGGCGCTCCGTCGCTTGCGCGAAGAGCTACCCGCGCCGGGCGCGGTTGCGCCAGCACCCGCACCCGCGCGGCCACGCATTCCGTGGAACGACATCGCGACCCGGTGGGCCGAGGTGGCCGAGAGCCTCGTCGCTCAGCGCGTGCAAGGCGCCGAGCTGCTCGCGCGGTGCGTGCCCGTGCGCAGCGGCGAGCGGTTGATCATCACCGTCGCCAGTGCGGGGCTGGCCGCGTGGCTCGCCGGAGATGCGGCGCAGCGTCAGCTGTGGCAAGCGATCGCGTTCGCGGTCGAGGTACCGCCCACCGGCGCGCTCGCGATCGAGGTCACGCAGACCGAACGCGCGCATCGTGTCGCGGGCGCGCTGCGACGCCGCCACGATGATCTGATCGCGGGCCGCTCGACGAGCGAGGCGCACGCGAACGCCAAGCTCGCCAGCGGCTACGTCCTGCCCGATGGCGGACCCGCTCCCAAGGATCCGCTACCGTGAGGTTCGACGCGTCACTTCGCGCGCTCGATCCACACCAACGCGACGCGGTGCTCTCGACTGATCGCGCGACGCTCGTCCACGCGCAGGTCGGCAGCGGTAAGACCACGGTGCTCGTTCATCGCGCGGCCTACCTGCATCTCGTGCACGGCGTGCCGCTCGAACAGATCGCGATCCTCACGTTCACCAACCGCGCGGCGAGCGAGCTCCGCGAGCGCCTCGACGCGCTGCTCGGCCGCGAGACCACCGAGAGCGAGCGCTGGCTCGTCGGAACCTTTCACGCGGTGGCCGCGACGCTGCTGCGCCGCGCGCTCCCGGTCGAGCGCGTCGGGCACACGCGCGCGTTCGAAATCCTCGACGAAGAAGCCGCGCTCGATCTCGTGGTCGCGGTCGCTCGCCAGCACCGCATCCGGCCCGGACGGCGCGCCACGCTGCGTGACCGCCTGCCCACGATCCCGGCGCTCGCGGACGCGGTCGTTGCCGAGCGCCGTGCACGCGACGCGATGAGCTTCGACGATCTGATCGAGCACGCGACCACGCTGCTCGCTACCTCCACGCCAACGATCGCGCACGTGCTCGTCGACGAGCTGCAAGACTGCGAGCCCCGCGAGCTCGCGTTGCTGCGCGGCCTCGTGGCGGCCACCACGCAGTTCTTCGCCGTCGGTGATCCGTTGCAATCGATCTATGGCTGGCGCGGAGCCGCGCCGACCGTCTTCGCAGACACCTCGGCGCAGCTGCGCTGCCAGGTTCGCACGCTGCCCCGGAGTTACCGGAGTACGCACACCTTGCTCACCGGTGCGCGGGCCATTCTCGGCGAGCAGCCGGCCGCGATCGGTGCGCTCGTCCCCGTGCGCGGTCCGGGCCCGAAGATCTCGATCATTCGTCATCACGACATCACGGCCGAGGCGGCCTACCTCGCGGCGCGGTTGGCCGAGCTCCACGCCACAGGCGTTCCATGGAGCGAGCTGGCTGTACTCTGTCGGCTGCGCGTGCAAGTCGCAGAGCTTGCCGCGGCGCTCGCGACGCGCGACGTGCCGTGCGTGCACGATCTCGACGAGCAGATCGAGCAGCCCATCGTCACGACACCGGGCGTACGCATCTTGACGATCCACGCAGCCAAGGGTCTCGAGTTCACGCGCGTCTTTATCTCGGGTGCCAACCTCGGCGTGTTGCCACTCTTGTCGCGAGACCTCGACGGTGATCGCGACCGAGACGCGGACCCCGCCGAAGAGCGCCGCTTACTCTTCGTCGCGCTCACCCGCGCGCGCGATGCGGTGGAAATCTCGTATCAGTTTCGCCCTCACACGCACGGCGCATACGGCGTCGCCAGTCCGCTGCTCTTGCCGTTGCAGGCGGAGGTCTCGGCACGCGAAGAAACACCCGCACCCACCCGGGCCGTTGGCGAGTGGCATGTCGGCCAGCGCGTGCGCCATTCTCGGTACGGCAGCGGCACCATCGTCACGATCGCGCTCGACACGATCGATTGCGATTTCGGAAAGCTCGGACCTCGCGCATTTCCTCGCGCGCTTTGCCCGCTCGAGTCCATCTAACCGATGAAAGCAATCGTAAGCGTCGCTCCGAGATCCGATGACGATGCGAGGTGCGGCCCGATCTCAGAGGCCGCGGACGAGTTGCACGATCCTGCGACGGAAGATTGCCGCCAAGTGTTGCTCTTCCACCTGCCGTCGGTCTTACCGAGATGAAACCGTGAGTCATGACGACGAGCAGGTTGATCGGATCGATGGTGCTCGTGTCTACGTTGATGTGTTGCGTCGAATCGCAGCGGCACGTCTCGATTCTGGATCGCGATGATAGGCAGAGTGAGATGTGTTTCCAGACATGTGCTGGAGAGTTTGATTGCGCCATGGACTGCCCCGGTGTGGAGAGTGGCCCAGGACCGTGTCGAGCGAGCGGTCGAAGCTCGTGCGTGGACGACACCGACCACCATCTCACGGGCAGAGGAGTCGCCGCGATCATCGTCGTCGGACTCGTCGGATTCGCCGCCACCCTTGGACTGCTGTACGTGTCCATCGAGGACATTGGCAAAGGGCTGGGCACCGACGGCGGGAGATGAAACCTCCGGTAAAGTCGCACGATGCGGCTGCGTCCCGTTGCGAACCGCTCCTATCTTCTCGGCGAGCTCGGAAGCTTACGAACGCGTGGATCGTTAGCGCGGTAACCGAACAGCGACTTTCTTGATGCGAGGGTCGCCCGCATGCGCGACGTGGTCAGCAACCGAGCGCTCACTGGCAGTGAGCGAACGTCTCGGTTTGACACGTACAGCCGTGTAGATCGCAGGTGCAGTTCGAACCGGTGTAGACCGGATCGCAATCCGTGCGCGCGACGCAAGCGCCCTCGCTCGCGAGCGTGGCGCAAGCAGCTTGCATCGTCTTGGACTGACAATTCTCGAACGACGGCACGAAGTTCGGCGGTTGATTCACCGGGCCCGTGTAGAGCGACGTGCAGTCGTCGTGCTCCGAGCACGTCTGAGCATCGAGGTTCGCGCACGCACCGTGCAACATGGTGGACGGCATATCCCAGCAGCCCCAGAACACGGGATGCGCGGCGCTGTCGTCTTGATACGCGGCGTGACAACTCGCGGTCGCGAGGCATTGCGTCTCGGTGAGCGAGTCGCACGCGCCGTAGCACGTGCCCCAGTCGGGCTGAATTCCGGCGGCCGCCGGGCAAGGCCCGCACGACGCGTCACACGTCGTGCCGAACGACTGGCATTGGCCGGTCGAAGGATCTCGATACAGGATCGCGGCGATGTCGGCGCCCGCCTGAAGGCAGTGCTGGTTGTTGTCTGCGACGCAGCCACCTACGACGATCAGAATCAAGCCGAGGCGCTTCATAGGCTGAGATGGAGCAAGGTTCGAGCCGTTGGAAGTAGGCGAAAGTATATCGCCCAGTCTCAGTTTTTCGTGATGCTGCGTCCCGATTCGTCGGATCGTCGCGCGCGTGCAAGCTCCGCCACCGGATGTCAGAGACTCGTCACGACACGGCCTGAATCGTACGGATCGCGCGACTCGTCGGACGGCACCGAATGTGCTGACAGGTGAGCATGCGCTATTTGCCAGTGCTGCTGCTCGCCGCCTGCACCGCGAGCTACGGCGATCTCGAGCTCGATGCCGAGCCCGGAGTGGTCGGCGTTGGCCTGACGGCTTCGTACACGGTCATGCAGCACAGTTGCCTCGGAGATTGCTGGACCGAAGCTCCTAGCGCGTTGACAGCGACGATCCATTCAGGTTCGGCCGTGACCGTCGATGTCGTCGACCTCGCCCTCGGCTCGTTCGCGGTGACGGGTGTGGCGCCGGGCTCCGGTTCGGTGCTCGTGACTGGCGACGGAGACGTGTCGACCATCCTCACGTTCTCGGTCGAGCCGGTGGCTGCGACGACGCTGTTCGTTCACCGACCAATCAACGCCACCGACGAACCCCTCAGTGATGTCACGGGTGCGGTCAACGTGTTTGCGGGAACGACGTTTCCAATTAGCCAAGCGAACGTCAGCGCTGGGAATGGTCCTCTCGGTGGCAATGCGCCGCTCGTGTTCGATCCCGGAACTACGCGCGCGAGCTTCTACCCCACGTGCGACTGCGTGGCGACCGGCACGGCCGTCGGACGCGGCACGATCACGGCGCCGCTCGCGCAGCTGCCGGTGACGGTGGTCGACGGATCCGCGATCGCCGAGTTCTCGTTCGGCGAGACAGGCTCGACGCTGGTGCTGCCGAGCTCGTATGACGGCACCGACCGTTTGCTGTTTCCGACGGATAGCGCCGGCGATCCGATCCTTGGCGCGGGACCCGATGCGATATTCACGGTCGGCGATCCCTCGATCGTGGGGCTCGGCTCGAACGGAGTGCTGCACGGAGTGCTGCATACGATCAGCTTGGTCCCGCTGCGTCCCGGCACGACGTCACTCGACATCACGTGGGGCAACGTCCACAAGACGTACACGGTGGTCAGCGGCTGAGCCCGGCGCCATTTTTTCGAAGACGCCGCGGACACGCTGAGCCGAGGATGGTCACGCGGTCTCCGCCACGAAGCTCGCATCAGCCGAAGGCCCGCACACCGAGACACGACGACCGAGACCGCATCCCACCGGTTCGACGACGGCTTCGACGATCACCGCGGCTTGTCGAGCGAATCGATCGCGGCAACCAGGGCTTCCAAGGAAGCGCCGCATTCGGTCGCGTGCGACGAGCGGACGCACTTCAGCACCACGTCGATCGCACCGTCCAGCCGTGTCCACTTGTCGAGATTCATGGATTGCAGCGTCGCCTGCGCGTGGTCCCATGCCGTCTCGAGCTCGCTGGCGCTCGAGGTTGCAGCCGCGATCTCACCCGAGTGAACGAGGTCGCGCATCGTCAGTGCGAGGTGCCGAAACGTGGACAAGTCTCCGAGCGGTCGATCCACGGACACGGAAGCGACCGCTTGTTGTTGGAGCGCCGCACGGCGCCACTTGTAGCCAACCGCGCCCGCGCCCAGCAGCAGCACCACCACCGCGACAACTTGCCAGACGACATTGCGTCCCTTGGTCTCAGGCGGCTCTGGTTTCAGCGGATCGGCGCTGGCATCGCGCTGTGTGACGACGAGGTAGATGACCACCGCGAGAATCGCAACGAGGAATGCGGCGCTCGTCGCGGTCGCACCGAGACCGAGCCCGCCGTTCTCACGCGATTGCGAGAGGTAGTCGCCGAGCGATGCACCCAGGGGCCGAGTGAGGATGTAGGCGATCCAGAACGCGAGCACAGCGTCGAGCCCGGCTCGCCACGCGACCGCGGCAGCGGCGATGACGCCGAGCACGATCAGGCCGGTCACGAGATATCCAAGGCCGAGCTTCTCGGCCATCAGGTCGCCGGTGGCCGTGCCGAGGGCAAACGTGAAGAGGATCGCTAGCCAGTAGAAGAGCTCCCTTCGCGCGGAGAAGATCGAATGAATCGAGAGCGTCTTTTCGGTCGCGTACCAGGCAGAGAACGTGAGACCGAGTGCGACACTGAAGATCACCGCACTGCCCTCGAGCGGAAACTTCAAACTGTCCGTCAGGATGTCGGTCAGCAGTGTACCGAACACGCTGATCAAGACGACCGCGAGCCAGTAGACGCCCGGTACGTACTTCTTGGTCTTGAACTGCACGACGAGCGCAACGAACAGCGCGGCCCCCGCAGCGATCGCCGTGCCCTGCAGCCCAAGGCCGAGGTTGACGTTCAAGAAATCCGAGACGGTCTCACCGACGGTCGTGCAGAGAACCTTGATGATCCAGAAGAAGACGGTCACCTGAGGAACTTTGCTCGACAGGATGGAGCGAACCTCTCGAGTGGCTATCGTTTCGGTGGTCATCTCGCACATGGACGTATCACGACCACGTCGGCACGCGAGCGGCGCGTCGCGCTATCGCAGTTCGTTAGAATTCGCCACGGAGCCCGAGACGAGCACCGAGCCCGACGGTGCCGCGAGTACGGTGGGAGCTAACGTCGCGTGACGATGTGACTTGTTGTAGTCGTCCGCCGCGCTCGGAGCGCTTGCGATGTCCCAGATCGTGTTGCTGATCACCGCACCGACGGCGGCCAACGTTAAGAAGTCGCCAGCGCACGGCGTGTCCCTGCTCGATGATCTCCAGGAGCGTCATGCGTGCCCGATGGTGTTGAACGCGAGTGACATGGCGAGCTGGCATCTCGTGCGGCCCTGGCGACATCGTCAACTCTAGCCCGTCTCTGGCGTTGCTATTCTTTCGCGCCGACGCCGACGGCGGGCTTCAGCGCGCCTAGCTCGCGTCGCTCCTTCTCCTCGCTGTATCGGGTGTTCAAGACCTCGACGTTGTCGCGCAAGAGCAGCGTGAACCGGAACAGCTCCTCCATCACGTCGACGACGCGATCGCGATAGCTCGACGGCTTCATCCGGCCCTCCGCGTCGAACTGCTCGAACGCCTTCGGCACCGAGGACTGGTTCGGGATCGTGAACATGCGCATCCAGCGCCCGAGCAAGCGCATCTGATTCACGGCGTTGAAGGACTGGCTCCCGCCGGAGACTTGCAACACCGCGAGCGTGCGGCCCTGGGTCGGGCGGACCGCGCCATCGCTCAACGGGATCCAGTCGATCTGGTTCTTGAACGCTGCGGTCATCGCGCCGTGTTGTTCGGGCGAGACCCAAACGTGCGCTTCGGACCACAGCGTGGCCTCTCGCAGTTCCTTGACCTTCGCGAGCTCGAACGAGGCGCGATCGAAGACCGGCAACCCTTCGGGCCGAAAGATCCGCACCTCGCAGCCGAAGGCGGTCAGGACCCGACCGCACTCTTCAGCGAGATAGCGGCTGAAGCTCTTCGGCCGCAGGGATCCGTAGAGAATGAGGACTCGCGGGGGATGACCGCTCGGTGCTTTCGCGAATGTCGCGAACGTCGCGAGCGGGTCGTGAAGTGGAAGGTCGCCTTCGATCGGGTTGTCAGGTGGATTGGTCATCGTGCTCCGAAGAACCGCTTCTTGGCCCACAGCGACGCGTGAACCAGGCCGAGCATCACCGGCACCTCGACGAGCGGTCCGATGACGGCCGCGAACGCAACGCCGCTATGAATCCCGAACGTCGCGACGGCCACGGCGATCGCGAGCTCGAAGTTGTTGGAGGCGGCGGTGAACGACAGGGTGGCGGTCTGTTCGTAGTCCGCGCCCGCGCGCTTGCTGAGGAAGAACGACGCCGCGAACATCACGACGAAGTAGATGAGGAGTGGAATCGCGATGCGGATCACGTCGACCGGCAGCTCGACGATCGAGTCGCCCTTGAGCGAGAACATGATCACGATCGTGAACAGCAGGGCGACGAGCGTGAGCGGACCGATGCGCGGGACGAAGTTGGTGCGATACCACTCGGCTCCCTTCGAACGCACGAGCAGCTGCCGCGTGACGAACCCCGCCGCGAACGGAATGCCGAGATAGATGCCGACGCTCTTCGCGATCTCGAGCATCGAGATCTCGACGACCGCGCCGTGGAGGCCCAGCCAGCGTGGCAGCACCGTCGCGAAGACATAGGCGTAGACGGGAAAGAACAGCACCTGAAACAGCGAGTTGAACGCGACGAGGCTCGCGCAGTAGTCCGTGTCGCCCTTCGCGAGATCGTTCCACACGATCACCATCGCGATGCAGCGCGCGAGGCCGATCACGATCAGCCCGATCATGTAGTCGGGGTGGTCGGGCAGGAACACGACCGCGAGCACGAACATCAGCACGGGACCGATGACCCAGTTCTGGACGAGCGAGAGCAGCAAGATGCGCTTGGCGTGGAAGATCTTGCCGAGCTCCTCGTAGCGGACCTTCGTGAACGGCGGGTACATCATCAGGATGAGCCCGACCGCGATCGGAATCGACGTGGTCCCGACGCTCAGTCGATCGAGCGTGTGCGGCAGCGCTGGCACCAGATTCCCGAGCGCGACGCCGATCACCATCGCGGCGAAGATCCAGACCGTCAGGTAGCGATCGAGAAACGAGAGGTTGCGCGACACGCTCATTTGCACGCGTCCGGTCCGCAGTTCTTCTTGAGCCGAGCATGATCGACGCGTAGCCCGCGCTCGGTACCGAACGTCTTGGTGAGGACGGCGAGCACGTTCGTCACGGCCTCGGTCTCTTGATCGGTGATCCGATAGTAGACCCAGGTTCCGTCTCGCCGACTATCGACGACGCCTGACGACTTGAGGATCCCGAGCTGACGCGAACAATTCGGCTGGCTCAGGCCGAGCGCAGCTTCGACGTGACACACGCAGAGCTCGCCGTGAGAGAGCAGGGCGATGATCCGGAGCCGGGTCTCGTCGCCGAGTGCACGAAAGAGCTTCGTCAGCGGACGGACGTCATCGAGCTCGGTTGCACTGGTCAGCACGGCATGTATATATCACGATATACGCATGTCGGAAAGCAAGGGCATTCTGTTCCTGTGTGTCGCGAACTCCGCGAGAAGCCAGATGGCCGAGGGCCTTGCCCGGCTGCGCTTCGGGTCATCGCGTTCGATCCAGAGTGCAGGCAGCACACCTTCCAGCGTGAACCCATATGCCGTCGAGGTGATGCGCGAGCTCGGGATCGAGCTCGCGGGGCAGCACTCCAAATCGGTCGAGACGATCGATCCTGCATCCGTCGCTACGGTGATCACGCTATGCGCCGAGGAGGTCTGCCCGGTGTTTCTAGGCCACGTGGAGCGGCTGCACTGGCCGATCGCGGATCCCGCGAGTCACGACCCTTCGCTCTCTCGAGCTCAGATGCTCGCGCGGTTCCGCGAGGCGCGAGACGAGCTTCGTTCTCGCATCGAAACGCTGTGAGCGTGAGCGACGGGCCCTCGGGTGATGGACCTTCGTGCCGGCCGGTCGCGAGCTGCTTCGCAGGACGGAGCTCACAGAGGAGCCATCGCTAGTGCGCTTTTCGTGCTCGCGCGTTGCGCAGCGGCGCTGAAGTAAGGATGCAGCGCGAAATCGCGTGTCGCCTCTGGTACAAGCGGCTGTGATCTACGCGCTCCGGATCGGCGAAATTCCGCTCGAGACTGGTCATGCCATCGCGTACCTGTCGGTCGACGAAGCAGGCATGGTCGCGCCGGTGATCGCGGAGAGCGACGAGGCCGGGTTGCGCGAGATCGTCGCCGCTGCCCGCGGCCGCGAGGTCATCTGCGAGGAGGCGCTCGGCCGCGCCGCGCGTCGGCTCGGGTTGCGCGCGCAGCCGCTACCACCGTGGACCCGTGTCCCTCGCGCCGAGCTCGCGACGGTGCTCAACCTCGGCGCGAACGCGCTCGAGCCCGCGGCGATGGTAGCGGTCAGCCCGGCCTTGTTCGCGGCAGCCCAGCTCGTCGAGCTGCAACCCTGGTCGTGGTTGCTCAACCGCGATGCGATCGACTTCGAGATCTCGATACCGGGTCGGCCACCCCGGACCTTCGAGGGCTGCGTGATGGGCGCGGGCGGCCAAGAGTACGGCGTCGCCTTGTACGACGCACCCGGCTCGCTCGCTCGGCTGGCCAAGGCGAGCCAGCGCGGGCAACTCGCCGACGTCCACGCGATCGACGCCTACGGATTCACGATCGACGATGGACCGGCGTGGGTCACCGACGCGGTCGCCGAGGCGTTCGGCATCGGGTTGGCGATCACGCCGATCCGTTTGCGGGGCGGCCGGGTACGCGCGCCGAGCCTCGATGATCTGACGTTGATGGCGAGCGCGGCGGCAGCAGCGGCACACCTGACGCCGCAGCATCGCGAGCACGTCGCCACGATCGAGATCGGCGAGACGAAGGTCGTGGCGACCGCGACCGTGCGCGAGGCGCGCGTGAAGGCGCGGCGGCCGCGGGTGAGCGTGAGCGAAGCAGTCCTAACGGGGCCGAACGCGTACTGCGAGACGCTCGGGATCTCGGTGCCGTCGCTCGCGAGCGTTCGCGATCACCGCGACGCCACCACCTACGCGCTGCTGATCGTCGCGTTGCTCGAGCGCGGTGGTCCGCTCACGCTAGAACAGGCCGCGGTGCGCTTCGAGGCCGCGGGGATCGACGATGCCGACTCCGCGCTGCAGGCGCTCAAGCGCTGCCGACCGGCGCGCCCGCCGATCTATCGCGATGGCGAGGCGTACGCCCTCGATGCGCGCGACGCGGAGGTCGACCGGTGTGCGTTCCGCCTCGGGCTGCGACCGCCGAAGCCGAGCCGCCCGCGCGCGCCACCGCCGGCGCCGCGACCGAGCCCGAGTACGCGCCTGACCGTGGCCGAGCTCGACGAGGGCTGGCGCGACGCGAACCTCGCGAGCTGGTCGGCGCAGCGAATCGCGTTGGCCGTGCTCGACGCGCACGATAGCCCCTTGGCGCCCGAGGAGGTCGTCGCGTTCGTGTCGGCGCGCACGAAGTGGCACCGGCTCGAGCCCAATGCGACGACGTTCCGCCGCACCGGCGCGGCGGTCGCGGTGGGCGACGACCACACGTGGACCATCGTCGCGGGGGCGCCCGAGCTCGTCATGGCCCGAGATGCCGTGCGTGACGCGATCGATCGAGCGCGCCGAGCTCCGTTGCGCTCGACCACGGCGGAGATCGAAGCAAGTCGACAGGCCGCCGAGCAACGCCGCGCGGCCCACGCGGCCGAGCTCTCCGCACTGCATCGCGTGCTCGTGCACGCGTACCCGCTGAAGGCTCCGAAGGCGGTCGTGCTCGTGGACCTCGATACGCGCGAGCTCACGACGCTGGTGGGGCCAGAGCTCGCGGACATCGGCGCACGCATGACTGCCTACGACGTGATCGCGGGTGTCGAGATCCGTACGATGCTCCGAGCCCTCGGCGTCGATCCGGTTGATCGGCGGCTCGCCGAGCTCGGGCCGCCGCAGAAATCGATCCGGAACCACCGGTCCGGAGCGACGTTGAAGATCACCACCGCGATGTTGATCTCGGGCTCGTGTGGGATCCCTCGTCCGCTCGGAACCGACAAGCAACTTCGCGGCTACACCGACGCCCAGCTGCGTCGCCGGCTCGAAGCGGACGCGAAGTCACTCTTCGCGCTCCACGCCTACGGCCGCTTGCATGGCGGCGTGCGCCTGCGCCGAGGTTCGATCGACGAGATGTTCCCGGCGCCGTGGCTGCATCGCGACGAACCGATGTTCTACAACATGATCCGGCAGGCTCGAGCTCTAGGCATCGCGATCGAGGCCGTGGTCGGCGCGGCGCCCGGCTGGGACCAGCCGTGGGAGCGCGTGGAGAGACTCGTGGTCGAGCAGGGAGCTAACGAGTACCAGCTCTTCCTCGTCGACGAACGTGGCCGGGTGATCAACGAGCGCGACGTCCAGCTCGCGCGCCTCGAGACCGCGATCCACTGAGCGAGCACCTCTATCTTCGCCGATGTTTCGAGCGCAGTTTTGGTTTCAGGCGTCTCGAGCTTGGCGTCGAAAGGTGGAGTCGTATCGCTAGCGGCACCTCAGCGTCGGTGTGGTCAACGAGAGGGACGACGTCGAGATCGTCGAACACTCCATGCCGGTCGAAGAGGGCGGCTGAGCTCGCTGGTGTGGTTGCCGAGAAATGAGGCAACGCGTTCCGGCCGCAACAAGGGAAGCCGGTGAGGTCGTGAGGTCAGCGCGTGGTCGACAGCGGCTGTGCCGCCGCTTCCAGCTGCCGCCGCGCCGCCTTGGGGTGACGAAAGAGCTCGCCCAGCGCGTAGGCCACGGCGCGTGGGATCTCGTGCTTGCCGGTTTCCCACCGGGAGACCGACTCGACCGAGACGCCGAGCAACCCGGCAAGCTCACCTTGGCCGAGCTCGGCAAACTTGCGCACGAGCTTGAACTCACCGCCCGATCGAATGCCGCGCTCGACGTACTCTGCTGCGGTGTGGCGCAGGTGCTCGTCGACCTCGTCGAGCGTGTAAACGATTTCGCCTTTCCACTGTCGTGCCATGGAGTCCTCCTAGAAAATCGTGACGACGATCAGATTGGCTTCGATGGCGACGGCCAGCGTCAGGTCTTCACCGTCCGTATCCGTGCCGCCGCTGACCTTCCACGTGTCGCGATCGGCCTGGTAAGCCGCCGTGGTAGCCGTGGCGATGGCGCTGAGAATGTCGCCACCCGTCACGTTGCGGTCGCGCATTCGCGAGCGGGCGTGCTCGGTCACCTCGATATCGCCCCGTGCCGCCATCAGCTTGATGCGATCGAGCGCAGAACTAAGGTGATTCGAATTTGACGTGTCGTCAATAAAAAAATAGACGTTTCATCAAGTTTACTGACGCGTCTGCGTGGCAGCGCATCGCCGGCCAGCCACAGCAGCGGGGCGTAATCCTGCCCGCCAAGCCGTTTGAATCTAGAAGGTTGAAGGTTCTACGCAACTTCGAGCATCAGGTGCCGATACCGCGCCTATGCAAGACAACTGAACCGCATCAACAAGCTGCTGGGAATCTGGCTCTACACCCGCCGTGGACGACCCGGATCTCGAAGCAGTCCGACCGAAGCTGGCTTGGAAGCCGGTGGCTCTCGAGACCGAAATCCTCGCGGCACTCGACGCGCCCAAACAAGACCACGAAACGTTAGAAGCCGCGTTCCGACGCAAAGAACACGAGATCGGCGCGGTGTTCGCGCGGCTGACTCCTGCAGATTCGCTCGCGCTCGAACGACGTCTGAACTTGTCACTCGCAGGCGACCCGATCGCGGCACGCTTCGCCCGCCTGGTGGCCCTGGCCGCCATCGGCTCATCAGCTTCCTTTCGGAGATGCGCCGTCGCCAGCCGCGCCGAGCTCACGTTGGAGCTCGCCATGGATAACGCGCAGCTCGCAGCTGATCCGTTCGCCCACGAGATTCGTCGTCTCTCTTCGGCGATCATCTCGGCGTCGGATCGCTCAACGACCGATACGGTGCCGGTCGCGCCGGGTGAACTGGCGAAGCGCTTGGCCGTGTCGTTCGGTCTCCGGCCGATCGATGTCGACATCGCACTCACCGTGCTCGCCTCGCAAATCGATCACGAGTTTGGAACGCTGCTGCACACGGTTGCCGGCCGTTCAGAGCTTGGAATTCTCGCCGCCCTGTTGCCACGACTCGAGCAACGCCTCTGCTGTTTCGACGCGGTCGGAGCCGATGCACCCGCCGTCGCCTCTCGATTACTGCGGCGGTCCGAGATCGAAGGGCAGGGCGTGCTGTCCGCCACGCGACGGTTTCGTTCGGCGGTCTTCGGCGTACACCTGCTGTCATCACTCCCCGCGTTCGCAGAACTGATCGTGACCGACGGACCGGGTGCACCGTGGATCCCGACGTCGCCGAGCCTTCATGGCGCGATGTGTAAACCCGCCGGCGCAATGTGCATCGTCAGCGGCGAATCGGGCAGTGGTAGGACCAGTTGGGCAACCAAGGCCGCTCGCTCCGTTTCGAGCACCGCGCTGCGGATCGATGCCGCTCGCGCTGCACGCGCCGATGGCAACGTGAGTATCGAGCTTCGCGAGCTGCTCGAGGACTCCACGCTACTGGGTGCGGCGATCGTCCTGGACAACGTCGGTGAGATGCTCGCCCCCAACTCGCGCCTCGCGTCACTGATCGAGGAAGTGGTCGCAGCGGCACCGTTACGGATGTTCGTCGTGGTGGACAACATCGCTGCGGTCGATCCCCGAATCGCGACGCGCGCCCTGACCCACGTCAAAATCGAAGCTCCTCCTTCTGCTGTTCGCCGAGACATGTGGTCGCGTGCTCGGTCCGGTTCGCCGATCCCGAACAGCCTCGCCCAGGATCTCGTCTTGACCCCGCGACAGATCCGCAACGCAGTCACGCTGGTCGAGGCCGGTGTCGACCCGATCTCCGCAGCGCTCGAACAGCTGTCTGCGAACGGCCTCACGATGCCGGACCGCAGCTCGAGCAAGCTCGACGCGCTCGTCTTGCCCCCGGATGTGCGTGCCGAGATCGTCGAACTGATCGGTGCGATTCGCGCGCGTGCCGATGTGGCGAAAGACGTGAGCTCCGGCCGCGGTCGCGCGATCACTGCAATGTTCAACGGCGAGTCAGGAACCGGCAAGACCTTCGCGTGCGAGGTGATCGCGGCTGAAGTCGGGCTGCCGCTGATGCGAGTCAACGTCGCGAGCCTCGTCGACAAGTACATCGGCGAGACCGAGAAAAATCTCGTGCGTGTGTTCGCCCAGGCACAAGGTCAAGGCGGCATCCTGTTCTTCGACGAAGCCGACGCGATGTTCGGCGCCCGCACCGATGTCTCGCGTGCGCAGGATCGGTACGCCAACCTCGAGACCAACTTGCTCCTCCAGTTGATGGAGCAGTTCACCGGTGTCGTGTTGCTCACGACCAACCTTAAACAGAATATCGACGCGGCCTTCATGCGCCGGACCATGTTCAAGGTCTACTTCGAAGCGCCCGAGCCGGTCGAGCGCGTGAAGCTCTGGCGAACAGTGCTGCCGAGCGTTACGAGCAGGGCATCGATTTTGGTCGGCTTGCTCGGACCTTCGAGCTGAGTGGCGGATCGATCCGCGCCGCTGCACTGCGCGCGGCATACCGCGCAACGGCAGCGAAGCGAGCGGTGTCGATGGCCGATCTCGCCGAGTGCGCGCAACTCGAAACTCATGGGATGGGCCGCGTCGCGGGTGGGTCAATTCTCGTGAGCGCCGAAGAGGACGTCAACTTCTTCCACCCAACGCGTTGGAGTGATGTAGTTGTCGCTCAGCACCGTACGGTAGCTGCCGCGCATCCACGGTAGCCGGCTCTACCGATCTAAAGTAGTGGGCGAGACCGGTTCGGCATCGAAGAAGTGCGGCTGGATCGGAATCGCGAAGCGCTTCACCGTGCTCGCGGTACACGTTCACCGACTCATATGTCGAGCGAATGTCGATCCCTCACAGGTCACGTCACGGACGAGATGCAACGGCACCACTCCAACGTCGGGATCGATGAGAAGCGGGCGGCGATCGCTGGAGCGATCCAGTTGGTCGCGGCAGGTGACCGAGTGATCGGGCTCGACCACGCGTCAGGTGGGAGTGACTTCGTTCGCGAGGCCCGTTTGGTCGGGCACCTTACAAACAGCCGACCACTTTTCACCGAGTTACGTCGAGCGGGATATGAGATTCGAACTCACGACCTTCAGCTTGGGAATGCAAGATAGGCTCTTTCGTCAACACCACTTACAAAGCAACTCAACAACTTAACGTGTCGTCCTGTCCCAAGGCGTTGCGTGTTTGAGCACTCAAAGTGGGGTTTTCGGTGGGGTCGTTCTGAAATTCCTCGACGGAGATTTTTCGGCGTTTTCTGACCTTCAGCTTAAACAGCTGAGGGTCGCGATTTTCGTCAGCGATTTGCGTCATGCGATTTTGTTCGATGAGTTCGCCGCGCAGAAGGTGGGGTTTCGGTGGGGTCCGGAGGCCGTTGGCTGGCTCATGTCGGAGTGTAGGCGCGCTCGGCGAGGATTCGTCCCTCATTGGACCTCACCTCGTAGTTCAGGTGACGCAGGAAGCTGAGCCCGAGGAGGCCGTCGATGTCCCAACCCGTGGGCAGGTCCTGCGCGTAGACGCGAAACTCTTGCTCCACCATGCCCAAGCATTCGAGCTGTTTCACACGCAGCATGTAGCCCTGCTCGCGTCCCGCGATCGAACGCGTGCTCGCGACTTGCTCCCCGTGTTGGCGAGCGCTGTAACCCAGCTCGTCGAGTAGCTCGGGTGCGATGATCGTCGGTCCGGCGCCCGTGTCGACGACGAGTCGCAAATCTCGTTCCTGACCCTGCGCGCCCCACAAGCGCGCGTGAACGATGATGAGATCGCCTTCAGGATCGAAGGTCGTCACCGTCATGAACGCGCGTGCCACAGAGGATCGATGTCGCCATTGATGAGCTTCCCCGTCCAGAAGCATCCTACCGAACGGCGGTTCGCCGCGTGCAGCGCCTTCATCGTGGGCGTCGCTGCCTTGCGCTCCGCGAACGTCGCGATGACCTCGGCCGCGGTGAACGCGAAGTCGGTCCTGTTGACCCACGCGATGTCGGCGAGGGCGACCCACTGGTCGGGATAACGCGCGCAGATCTCGACCCACGTAAGGTGCTCGACCGGCTCGGCGACTTGGCTCGTGACCATAGTGGAAGCCTCCGCCCGCCACGAAGTTTGTCAAGTTTTCGAGCTCGTGGTGCGTCGGGATCGGCTGGCTACCGGATCCTGACGTCGAGCGGCACCTTCGCGGGGCTATCTCAGGTTGGCTCGTCCACCAACCGCCGGAACAGCGCAACCGTGTCGCCGTCTGCGTCGTCGACGACCATCGTCGTGGCAGCGTCGATCGGCGCTGCCACGTTGTTTCTCGTCACGCGATGTACACGTCGCCGTCGCCGGGTCGCTATCTCCGGGGCAACCTGTCGAGCGCATCGTAGTCGGGATCGCCGGGCTGCCAGATCGCTTCGATGTTCGGGGGGCCGATCGTCTCGCGCCACTGAATCTCCGAGGCCGCGTCTGGCTTGCCGCATCTGACGTCGACGCATAGCCGCAATAGCGAGATGCAGCTCTGCAGGCCGAGCCAACTGGCGACGTCGAAGGTGGCGACTACGATGCCCGGACGCCCGACCTTGCTAAGCACCTCCTTTTCGGACTCGTCGCACGCGGTGAAGAGCGCCTCGCCGCCCCACCACGTGAGGAATCCTCCCATCGCCATTTCTGATGCTCCGAGCTGAGAGTTGAGGTACGAGCGCGGAACTGCGAAGCACGTCACACGAGCTCGCCCCGACGCGCCCTGGCTGTCGTCGCCTTGGGAGAGTGCGTGCCGCGACAATAACTCATCGCGGAAGGTAGTTGTGATCGCTCCAACTTCGGCGGCACGCTTGATTCGTTCGTCGAAGAGGGCTCTCGTGGCGACGCGGAGCCCGTCGGATCGGATGGACGCTACCTCGTGATCGAGGTAGCGGGCACAGTGATACGCACGCACGACCGCGCCGCTGAACATCGCGCGAATCTCTTGCTCGACAGCGCGGTCCTCCTTGCCCGACGCTCGAATCCACTCGTCAACAACACTCAGGACGCCTTCGGGCCACGCCCCCACGTCCCCCATTTCGATCACCATCGGCGTAGCCTAACGCGTTGCGCCGCGGACGCGTCGACCGAGCGGTAGCTTGGCAGATGAGGTCGGCGCCTAAGGCTCGGCTCTACCTCTTCCGTTGTCTCTTGACCGACCTCGTGCATCCCTCAACCTCAGAACCGGACGGCGTCAGTGTCGTCGGCCAGCGCTCGGCATCAGTAGTCAACGTCTTGCTTGATATCGACGACGAATGGTTCGCCACCCGAGTTGACGTGTCGCGTGCCACGAAAGTCGATCTCGACGAGTCTACCGGCGGCGACCCTAAGCACGAGGCGATCGATTCGCTCTACACAGCTCGTGAGCAGAAGCACCCGGACGAGTTCGAGACGGACCAACTCCCACGCAAGGCGTTCGGTGCGATCGACGCTGGCAAGTAAGCGAGGAAGCGCCGACTCGATCACCGGCGTGGCGCTCATGCCGCGGATCAGCGTCTCAGGCCCATGCATGTCGTTCTTTCGGGCCTTGGGCTCGCCGGTCAGCAGACGACGTGCCCGTTGTTCGGCGATCTCGTCGGCGCTCATCCCGTTGGGGCCGCCCAGACTCATTTCCTGCTGCCAGCCTCGACGCTCGTACCCCTCGCGTATCGTCACCACCACCGTGCCTGTTGCCTGCGCATCGTGCGTGATACCAGAGTTCGACAGCACGCCTTGAGCGAGATGATGGGCGTAGACGAGCTCGACCTCCGATCTCTGCTGCAATTGGCGCACGGCGAACTCATCGGCCGGGTCGTCACACACGAACGTGGCTGTTACCGTGCGCCCGTTCTCGTCCACCCGCAGCCTTCGATATGGACGCCCTGCGACCAATACCCAGCTCGGACTAGCGGTGATCGTAAAGTCGCCGGCGGATGAGTGGGCTCTGGGTATCGACGTCGGCACATGCGCAGGCGCGGGCTTCACATCTGCGGCCACGCCAGGTGCGTCGGCGAGGAAGTCGCGAAGGTCGTCGAAGACCTCGCGGATGCGCGACTCGAACGATAGGTAGACGAGCCCGGCCACGTTCGAGTTGATCTGTGTGCCGCCTTGCCGGATCACGCACAGCGTCCGCCCACCTTTCGCTTGCAGCCATCGACCGATCTCTTCGAGAACGTTCGGAGCGCCGTACTCCGAACGCACGTCCTTCGTCACGATCGCGATCGCCCTATCCGCACGCTCGATCTCTTCCTTCACTCGCTCGGCGACGGTACTTTCCGAATGGGGCGTTCCCCATGCGACGAGGTGCGGCTCGGCGTTCAGCGCCTTCTTCTCGACCATCCAGGCCACGAGCTCGTTGCGCGGCGTCGTCGCAGCGTCGCCGCCGTAGAGCACCAACACGCGCAGCTTTCCGGAAACCATGTCCTACGGTCGCATATCACGTCGCGTTTACAAGATTCGGACGGGATCGCTACCTCCGTGAACGCGAGTGCCCCCACCGCCTGCGCCGGCAATTCGACGATGTGACGGAACCGAAGTTGATCGCCCGGGATCTCACCGACCGCAAGGACCCTAGACGACCCTAGACGCCGACCGTGGAGTCGTTAGACTGTGGTTGGTGGTGGCGCAGGGGCACGTTCGTTCGCGCCAACAAGGCGGACCGGGCGGGTCTCCGTCGGGGCCAGTATCGTGGCAGCACCGCGTGGAGCCCTACAACGGCGCTCCGGCAACGAATCGCGCCGAGGGGATTACTTCATTGAGGCAAGACATCTAGCTATGTGGTCCGACAACGAAGCAACGCACGACTTGCTCGGATTCAAGCACCTCGTCGAGGCCGTCAACACGATCCTGACGGACGACGATCTGCTCCCAGCCACCGTCGGGATCTTTGGTGACTGGGGGAGCGGCAAGTCGAGCCTCATCGGGATGCTGCGCGAGCGTCTCGAGGAGGACAAGGAGACGCTCGTCCTGTCGTTCAATGGCTGGCTCTTCGAGGGTTACGAGGACGCCAAGCTCGCGCTGATGGGGACCATTATCGACGAACTCGCCGACCACAAGAAGCTGACCACGAAGGCGAAGGGGCTCATCCTTGGGCTCGTTCACCGGATCAATGTCTGGCGCGTCGGGATGGCCGCGAGTCGCGTGGCTGCTGGCTACGCAGTGGCCGGTCTTCACGGAGCCGCCGCCGGTGGCGCGCTCAGCCTGCCCGACTTTGTCGAGAAGGCGAAGGACGTCAAGCCCGAGGACCTGAAGGACTTCCTGCGCGAGAACGATCCCGGCCAGCAGCTCCGCCGTGGCGTTCGCGAGTTCCGTAAAGACTTCACCGAGCTACTCGACGAGACCAAGGTCGAGCGCATGGTCGTCATCGTCGACGATCTCGACCGTTGCACGCCGGACACCGTCATCGAGACGCTCGAAGCCATCAAGCTGTTCCTGTTCGTGCCGCACACCGCGTTCATCATCGGCGCGGACGAGCGCCTGATCCGATATGCCGTGCGTCGGCGCTTCCCCGAGCTGCCTGGCGAGCGCGCCGAGGTCGGACGCGACTACCTCGAGAAGCTGATCCAGTTTCCGGTGCGCATCCCGGCGATGGGCCGCGGCGAGACCGAGACGTACATCAAGCTGCTGCTCGCCGAGCGCTGCATCCTCGACGACGACAAGTACCACCAGCTTCGCGAGTGCGGACTGAATCTCGACACGAGCATCGATGCGAGCCTCGATCGCGCCTCGGTAGAGAAGGCGATCGGAGCCAAGCTCGAGCAGGATCTCGACGAGGCGATCTCGCTCGGCGACCAGATCGCACCCGTACTTGCCGCGGGTCTGATGGGCAACCCGCGCCAGTGCAAGCGCTTCCTCAACACGCTGCTGATGCGTCTCGAAATGGCGCGGGCGAAGAAGGTGGCCCTCAAGCGCCGCACGCTCGCCAAGTTGATGCTGCTCGAATACATGAAGCCGGAGTCCTTCAAGGAACTCGCGCGTCTTCAGGCGGCGCAGGCCGGAAAGTCGGCCGAGCTCGCGGCGCTCGAACGTGCGCAGTTGGATCCCTCGGTTGAGGTGAAGCCAACCGTCGACGACAAGGCGAGCAAGACGAAGGCGGGAACGCCTGCGCCAGAGTCAGCCGGCCCCGGCGCGCTGGCGGCTTGGTCGACGGACGAGTGGCTCGGCCCTTGGGTGCGCTCCGAGCCATCGCTCTCCACCGACGACCTCCGACCCTATTTCTACTTCGCGCGAGAGAAGCTCGATCCGCTCGTTGGTGTCACGCTCCGCATGAGCCCGGAGGCGCAAAACGCGCTCGCAAAGCTCCTTGGTCCCACCGCCGCCGAGCGCATGCTCGTGCTGCAACGCGCGCCGCAGATGTCGCCCGCCGATGCGGCAGCCATCTTCGAGGCGTTGGCCCGCCGGACGCGGGAAGCGGAGTCATTGGGGATGACCGATGGCCCGCTGCCGCGCCTGATCGAGTTGGTCGACGCGCGTGCGGACCTCTTCGGCGAGTTCATCACCTTCCTAAAGTCAGTGCCGGACGCTCGCGTGCCCTTTGGGCTCCCGCCACGTCTCGCGCAACTCGCCGCGACGCCCGAGCGCAAGCCGCAGGCGATTCAGCTCCTCACGCAGTGGCGCACGAGTGGCAGCGGGCAGCTCAAGAAGACCGCCGCGACGGCGCTGGACCAGCTAGCGAAATAGGTATGGGCACCTCGAAGTCATATGGAGGGCCGACCGACGTGAGCCGCCTTCTTCCGGCATGGGCGCTTCCCGGCGGTGCGCCGGCACCGACCGGTGATGGTGATGGTGCCGGTGCTGGTGATGGTGATGGTGCCGATGGTTCTACCCCGACGGCGCCAGCCCCGATGGCGCCAGCGCCAATGGCGCCAGTCCCGACTACGCCGGCCGGAGGTCAGCCGATCGCACCGACGGTACCTGCTCCAAATCCGGGCCCTCAATTGTGGGGGGCGGCCAAGCGGAGCCTCAGCTCGGCGCTTCGCGGTAGTGGTGGTGGCCGAGACTACAAGCGTGCCGCCCGTGCCTACGTACGCGCGCGTGGAGGTGGTCAGCGCGCCGCGCAGTCTGCGAGCTCCGCCCGCGGTGCCACCGCCCGGCTCGCAGGGTTCTTGTCAGCCGTCTCGGCGGGAGGGTTCGCGACGGCTGTCCTGCAGCTGGGACTCGGTTCGCTTGCGGGGCGTTCCGCGCACGATGTCATGGCGGCCATTACCAACGCCCTCGCGCCGCGCGGCGACACTCTGGTCGATGCGGCCACGCGTCAGGCAATCGCTGACACGCTAGCTGCGCTATGGGAGGAGCGTGGCGTCGTTGATGGCGGGCTCGATCGATTGCAGGCGATGACTGCGGACGACGTTCGCGGCGCCATCACCGAGTCCGTCGCCTCGTACATCTTCTATCAGTGGGTGCTCGAGCTCGGCCGCGCGATCGAGCAGCGAGCGGTGTCCACGAATCAAGCGATCGCGATGGAGCGCGAGATGCGTCAGTACATCCACGACACGCTCACCGTGGACCTCGCCGGCACCGACGTGCTCGCCGTTGAGTGGAGGGGCGCGCAGGGCCAGGCGATCATCACGAAGGTCTACGCCGACGCCTTCGCCCTCATCGAGTCCGCATGACCTGGCATGTCATCACTCGCGTCGGAGACACCGATGCTTTCGAGCCAGTTCTCGCTCTGACGGCGCCCCGCCTCTTCATCGGACTGCGGAGAGCAGGCGATCCGTTCGCGCTCGGTCCCGACATCGTTCGACAGATCGCGCAGAGCGCTGGCGCTGTCCCAGCCGACACTGCCATTGACCTTCTCACCCTGGCGGAGGCCGCTTTCGCGGCTGACCTCCGGATCCCACGCGATACCGCGTCGGATCGATGGACCCGATCGATTCGCCTCTACCTTCCGGTCTCCGCGCCTGCCGTCTGGACGCCCCTGCGTGCGCAGCTCCAAGCGCTGCTCGGCTTTCTGACGGGGGACGAGTGGGACCTCGAGTTCCGCGCGCAGCCTGCTCTCACACCGCCGACGCTAGGCACCGCGCCACCGGCAACCAGTACAGTTTGCCTGTTCTCCGGAGGTCTCGACTCTCTCGTCGCTGGCATCGACCTACTCTCTCAAGGTTCGCCGGTCGCGCTCGTGGGCCACTACGGCGCCGGCATGACGAGCCCGATCCAGGAGCGCGTGCTCACACCGCTGCGCGGCAGATTTGGGCCGGCGCTGCGCGACTTCCGCTTTTTCGTCCAACCGCCAAAGGAGCACTCGGCGGGTGAGTCGAGCATGCGCTCGCGTTCCATTCTTTTCTTGGCGCTCGGCATCGCGGTTGCCTCCGCCCTTAACGCCAATCGGCTCGTCGTCGGCGAGAACGGCCTCATCTCGCTGAACGTGCCGCTCACGTTCTCCCGCCTCGGCACCAACAGCACGCGCACGACACATCCGCACGTGCTCGTGATGCTGCGTGAGACCCTGCATTTCCTCGGGCTCACTATCGACGTCGACTTGCCCTATCGATTCCAGACGAAAGGCGAGATGCTGGCGTCGACGCAGGATCCGACGCTCCTCGCCGCCACCGCGCCACTCACGATGTCGTGCTCCCATCCGGAGATCGGCCGATACCATGGAGCGACGCCCGGCAATCACTGCGGTTACTGCGTCCCTTGCATCATCCGACGTGCTGCACTGATGCGAGCGGGAATGGCGCACGGGACCTATGACGTCGATCTGCTCCAAAGGCGACCGGGAATTGGAACAGGGACGGCAGCCGATCTGCGCGCCTTCGAGATGGCTATCGAGCGCTTCCGCCCGTTGTCGCGCACGGCGCAGGTCGCGGCAGTTCTCGCGACCGGCCCGATTCCCGACGCGGACATCGCTGACTACACCGACGTGTATGCGCGCGGTATGGTTGAAGTCGAGACGCTGCTGCAGGCTATTCCTCGCGTATGACCGATCCGACGGAATACGTTGACGCCCACTGTCACCTAGATCTCTTTCCGGATCCCGCCGCACTCGTGCGTCGGATCGACGAGCGTCGAGTACATACGATTGCGGTGACCAACGCCCCGTCTGTCTTCGGGCACACGGAACGGCTTGCAGCGAGTTCTCGCTACGTTCGCGCCGCCGCAGGCCTGCATCCCGAGCTCGTCGCGACGCACGGTGGCGAGCTCGACCAGCTCTGGCCGTGTCTCGAACGTACCCGCTACGTCGGCGAGGTAGGTTTGGACTTTTCGACAAATGATGCCGCGTTGCGGACGAGGCAGCGAACCGTGTTTGAGAAGATTCTCGAACGCTGCGCCGCGTTCCGCGACAAGACCATTACCGTGCACTCGCGTCGCGCATCGTCGGACACGATCGATACGATTGGTGAGCGTTTCCCCGGCAAGGTCATCCTCCACTGGTTCACCGGGAGCCGACGCGAAGTCGAACGCGCGGCGCGCCTCGGGCTCTACTTTTCGATCAATCCGGCAATGGTCAATTCGCAGAAAGGCCGCGAACTGGTCGACGCGATGCCGCGCGATCGGGTGCTCACCGAGAGCGACGGACCATTCGTAAAGCTCGGACCGCAACCTGCCGACCCGACGAGCGCGCCGATCGTTCTGAACTATCTGGCAAGAACGTGGCACCTTGAGGTCGAGCAGGTCGCGCGCGCCGTCCTTGCGAATCTCGAGCGATCAGTACAGCGCGAGGTATAGGCTGAAGGCGCTAAGTTCGAAGCCTGGGAACGGCCCATGGCAACTGTGTCAGCACCGCTGACACCAATTGTCGCAGCAGTGCCGCGACAATCTTGGCGTCGGGGCGTTGTTGTCGCCGCGGATCGCAGGCAAGCGCGTGGGCGCGACGCGATGCATGGCGACGTCGCTCTGTCTTCTTGCGGCCGACGACGGCCACAAGACGGTCGGTTACCAGGATCAGGACGCGGC
Source organism: Kofleriaceae bacterium (assembly GCA_025357755.1). Lineage (GTDB taxonomy): Bacteria > Myxococcota_A > Polyangia > Haliangiales > Haliangiaceae > JABFXX01. The sequence goes on from JANXOP010000207.1 coordinate 47,496, forward strand.
AGGCCAGGGCCTTGCGATCGTAGTCATGTCGGAGTTGTGGGGCGTCGTCGACGGATCGAGATCTTTCCCAAGCCTCGCGCTTGTACGATCCGTGCGTTGGGACGAGACTGAAGCCTCATGTGGTTGTGCCGGGCGGGTAGGCAGTTCGGATCACGCTCGCCGCTGTCCGATGTGCGTCGGTCCACCCGACGTCGAAACCGTCCCACCCAACATCGAGGCCGTGACCGGCTTGCGCTCAAGGAGCTGTTCCCCGAGTAGGGGCGGTTCGCGGAGGAATACCCGTGAAGGCAACCGAAGCAAGACTTCTCGACTTCCTCAAGAAGTCGCCGCAGTTCGTCATTCCGATCTACCAGCGCACCTACTCGTGGACCGAGAAAGAATGCCGGCAGCTTTGGGACGACGTCATCCGCGCTGGAACAAGCCCCAACGTTTCGGTGCACTTCGTGGGGTCGATCGTCTACATCGAGCAGGGCCTATCCCAGGTCTCGCACCAAGCTCCACTGCTCGTGATCGATGGCCAGCAGCGGCTAACGTCCGCGGCCGTCTTGCTGTCCTCGTTGGCAAAAGCGCTTGGCGATACCGAGCCCGTGGAGGGGTTCTCCGCGCGCAAGGTGCGCAACTACTACCTCTTGAACCCGGAAGAGACGGGTGAACGCAACTACAAGCTACTCCTTACGCAGACCGACAAGAGCACGCTCACTGCGCTCGTCGCCGGTCGGGACTTACCGAAGGACGCGTCGCTGAGGATCAAGGACAACGCGGCACTGTTCGACGAGCTGATCGCGGGGTGCAAAGGGGACCTTGTTCCGTTGTGTCGCGGGCTGGCCAAGCTCGTGATCGTCGACGTCGCGCTGAGCCGCGAACACGACAACCCTCAACTCATCTTCGAGAGCATGAACTCGACGGGGCGCGAGCTGAGCCAGGCGGATCTGATTCGGAACTTCGTGCTGATGGGCCTCGAACCTGCGTTGCAGACCCGATTGTATGAAGACTTCTGGCGACCGATGGAGGTCGACTTCGGCCAGGAGGCATATGGCACGCACTTCGATGCATTCATGCGCCACTACCTGACCGTGAAGTCAGGCGAGATTCCGAACGTGAGTGAAGTCTACGAAGCGTTCAAGGCCCACGCGCGCGCGCCGAAGACAGCCGCGGCCGGGGTCGAAGCCCTCGTGCGGGAGCTTCGCGACTACGCTCGCTACTTCTGCGCGATGGCACTCGGTGCGGAAAGCGATCCAGAACTCGGGCTAGCGTTTCAGGATCTGCGCGAACTCAAGGTCGATGTCGCATACCCTTTGCTGCTCGAGCTCTACGCCGACTACGTGGCCAAGGCTTTCCCTCGAGCTGACCTTGTCGCTGCCGTGCGCCTGATCGAAGCGTACGTGTTCCGTCGCGCGGTCTGCACGATTCCGACCAACTCGATGAACAAGACGTTCGCGACATTCACAAAGGGCATCAAGAAGGAGAAGTACCTCGAGAGCCTACAGGCCCAGTTCTTGATGCTGCCGTCGTACCGTCGATTCCCAGGCGATGACGAGTTCCGGCGCGACCTTCAGACTCGCGATCTGTACAACTTCCGCAGCCGGAGTTACTGGCTGCGACGGATCGAGAACCACGGCCGCAAGGAACGCGTCGACGTCGACGAGTACACGGTCGAGCACATTCTGCCGCAAAACGAGAATCTCGCCGCGGAGTGGAAATCGGCGCTAGGCGCTGACTGGGAGCGTGTGCAACAGACGTGGTTGCATACGCTCGGGAACCTCACGCTGACTCGTTACAACTCGGAATACAGCGATCATCCATTCCTCAAGAAGCGCGACATGAAGGGCGGCTTCAAGGTTAGCCCCCTCAACCTCAACGAGGGGCTCGGGCAGCTAGAGACCTGGGACGAGACAACGATCAAGTCTCGCGCTGAGAGGGTTGCGGGGCTTGCGCTCGCTGTCTGGCCTGGGCCAAGGCTTTCACCTGAGCTGCTGGCGTCTTACCGACCGAAGTCGACGCCAACGTCGGTGCGAAGCATCGACGACTTTCCGCACCTCCTCGCGCAGCGCGAGCTCTTCGAGGCCTTTCGCAAGGCGGTCCTCGCCTTGGACCCATGCGTTTCGGAGGAGTTTCTGAAGCTCTATGTGGCTTATAAGGCCGAGACAAACTTCGTCGACGTGATCCCGCAGGCCAAACGCCTACTGATCGTGCTGAACATGCCGTTCCCAGCGATCCATGATCCCCGTGGCATGGGTAGGGACGTCACGGCTCTTGGCCGCTGGGGGAATGGGGATGTCGAGCTCGCGCTCTCGAAGCTCGACGACCTACCCTACGTCGTCGGGTTGGTTCGTCAGTCGTTCGAGCGGCAGATGGGAAACGGCGGTGACGCCTGAGGAAGTCACTTCTCGCGTTCGCCATGGAAGCCCTACGCAACCGTTAGTATCCAAAGACGCTTCGAATGACAGCTAAACGAAGCTCGCGTAGATCGCGTCGAACACATCCCCGGCGGAAGAACAACAAGATCGAGCTAATGGCCGTCGCCGTCGAGCGTGACTCGCTGCTGCCACTCGACGAACGCGAAGGCCAGTCACGACCCGTCTCGCGCTTGCTCGTGTCGAGGCTGCCTTGAGGATGACCGATGGTGTCCTACGGTTGGCGGCAACTGATCTCGCCAATCACATCAGCTGCGAACACCTCACCACCCTCAGCCTCCACGTCGCCCGCGGCGAACTCGGCGCCTTCACCAACTTCGATCCGGTTCTCGAGATCCTTGCTGAACGCGGTGCCGCCCACGAGGCTGCATTCCTCGCGCATCTCCGCGGAACTGGAGTCCGCGTCGAATCGGCACAAGCTCTTCCGTCTCCACTACTGTTGATGGAAGAAGGCGTCCACGTCATTTTTCAAGCTCAGCTCGTCGAAGGATTCTGGGCAGGCCGCGCAGACTTCTTGCTCAGAGTCGACCAGCCGTCCGCTCGCTGGCCGTGGAGCTATGAGGTCATCGACACGAAACTGGCAACGGAGACTCGTGCTGGCGCGATTCTCCAGCTTTGCGTCTACTCCGAACTCGTTGCAACCCTTCAGGGGGTGTCTCCGGCATGGATGCACATCGTCAAACCCGGTGCGAACTTTCCTCGCGCCTCTTACCGTTTCGACGAGTACGCCGCGATCTTTCGAGCGATTCGTCGGGACCTTGAGGCACGGACAACGACCGAGACCGCGACCTACCCCGAACCGAGAGCACACTGCGACAACTGCAACTGGCGCTCGCGCTGCGACGCGCAACGTCGGCAGGACGATCACCTCTCGCTTGTGGCAGGTCTTAGCCAGCTCCATCAACGAGAGTTGAATCGAGTCGGGTTCGCGAGCCTTTCGGCACTCGCGACCGCACCGAACCCGTGGCCACACACGCCCGAGCGTGGCAGCAAAGCGACCTATGGTCGGCTCGTTGACCAAGCTCGCCTGCAGGTCGCTGCACGTGAGCTCGAAGTCCCACCTTTCGAACTATTGCCGTTGGAAGCCGAGCGTGGATTCGCGCGACTGCCGGAGCCAAGCGCGGGGGATGTGTTTCTCGATCTGGAGGGGGACCCGTTCATCGGCGATGCCGGCCGCGAGTACCTCTTCGGATGGATCACTGTCGGCGGTGGCTACGAGGCCCAGTGGGCGGTCGATGATGCGCAGGAACGGGCGGCGTTCGAACACCTAATCGATGCACTCATGACTCGCTGGGCCATACACCCGACGATGCACATATATCACTATGCGCACTACGAGCCGACAGCGATGAAGCGCCTCATGAGCCGTTATGCGACCCGAAGCGAAGAAGTGGACCGTCTGCTGCGCGCTGGACGCTTCGTGGATCTGCACTCGGTCACGCGCCAGGCTCTTCGCGCCGGAGTCGAGTCCTACAGCATCAAGTCGCTGGAGCCGATCTTCGGATATTCGCGAGAGATTGGTCTAGATGCTGCTGGCATAAGCCACCGGAAAGTTAAGGTGGCGCTTCAACGCGGCATTCCCGATGCGATCGTTTCCAGCTGGCGCATCGATGTTGAAGCCTACAACCGCGACGACTGCGCCGCAGCCGCCAAGCTCTATCGGTGGCTCGAAGTTCAACGCGAGGCCATCATTGCATCGGGGACGAATATCGAACGCCCCGTCCCTCTAGACGGGCGTTCTACCGAAGAGAGCGCAGCACGCGCTGCACGTAAGGCGATAGCAGATCGCCTGTTAGCATCGCTCCCCGATCTCGCACAACGTTCGGATGACGACAATGGGCGATGGCTCCTCGCTCACCTGGTCGATTGGTACCAGCGTGAACTCAAGCCGGAGTACTGGGACTACTTTCGACTCGTGGAGATGCCAGATCCGGAACGGCTGGATGAGCCGAAGGCGATCGCTGGTCTCGAGCACCTTGGATGCGTCGCGCGAACTAAACTGAAAATCCCGATCGACCGTTATCGGTTTCCGCCGCAGGAGGTACTCCTCGAGCCCGAGACTGATCTGTTCGCGAGGTTCGCGAGTGGTGATCTGCTCACGAGTGGTGAAGGAATCCAGAAGATCGGCGAGGTCGTCGTGGTCGATACCGACAACTGGACGATCGATGTCAAGAAGACCAAGCGCACCGCGGACGTCCATCCGACATCAGTGATCGCCAGAACAATCATTCAGCCAGGGGAAAAGGAGCGCGCGATCGTAGCCCTCGCTACAGGGGTTGCAAACGACGGGTTCCCACGCGACGACTTGCCCTCTCTAGAACGCGATCTCCTTCTGCGGCGACACCCGCGCGGCCTGCCTCTCCATGACGGAGACCTTCGCGCGCCGTCGGAGTCGACCCTTGATTGTGCGCGTAGGATAGCGCTCAACCTCGACGGAACCGTTCTGCCGATCCAAGGCCCGCCGGGCGCTGGCAAGACATTCATTGCGACGGAAATGATCCTCGAACTGCTTCGTGCCGGACGTCGCGTAGGTGTCGCTGCCACGAGCCACAAGGTTGTCCGGAACCTGGTCGCGCGAGTGTCGCGTGAAGCGATCTCGCGGGGTATCAAGCTGCGCGCGATGCTTCGAAACGATGGGGAGGGCGGAGAGGCAATCAAGTGGGTGCACGAGACAGTCGAAAGCTCGGACATTGAGGCACGTCTTCGGTCCCTCAATCTGGCGGGAAGCACAGCTTGGCTTTTCGCGCGAGCCAAACTCGCACGCGCGTTCGACGTGATCTTCATCGATGAAGCTGGGCAGATGTCACTTGCAGACGCGCTTGCGTGCGCGCAGGCCGCTCGTAGCCTGGTCCTTGTCGGCGATCCGCAGCAGCTTCAACAACCGATCAAGGGCACTCATCCAGACGGCGTCCGACTATCGGCACTTCAGCATCTTCTTGGCACCGACGAAACAATCGCGAGAGACCGAGGTCTGTTCCTGGAGCAGACCTGGCGAATGCATCCAAGTCTTTGCGCGTTCACATCAGAACAGTTCTATGAGTGCCGACTAACCGCGTCTCCGTCACTCGATCGGCAGACAGTTGCAACGCCGGTCTTCACATCGGCCGGACTCTACCACCTTCCCGTCGTCCACCACGGCAATCAAAACCGAAGCACCGAAGAAGCTGCCGCAGTGGCATCGCTAGTCCTGAGGTGCCTAGAATCAGGATCATCGTGGTCCGACGCAGAGGGTCGCCAACACTCACTTGCCGTCGATGATTTCCGAGTTGTTGCGCCCTACAACGCGCATGTTGCCTCGCTTCGCGATGCCTTTCGAAGACTTGGGATCGCGGTCCCAGTTGGAACGGTGGACAAGTTTCAGGGCCAAGAGGCTCCTATCGCCATCTATTCGATGGCAACTTCGGACCCACAGGACGCGCCACGAGGTCTGTCATTTCTATACGATCGCCATCGCCTCAACGTTGCAACGTCACGGGCGCGATGCGTAAGCGTACTCGTTTACAACCCGAAGCTGTTACGACCGGACTGCCAAACGCCAATGCACCTCCATCTCGCGAGCGCTCTATGTCGCTTCGTTGAGCTTGCAGAGGAGATGTCGACGATGTCGACTACTCTAACAAGCACTTGAAGACGGCGTCCGAAGCGTCCTTGTAAAACTCGATATTGATCTTCGTCCAGAGGTCGTCGGGCAAGTCCTGCAACTGTCTGCGTGCGGCAACCGGCATGAGTAATGTTTGAGCTTGTTTGTCGACCGCGAGTTCGGCAATGCGCACGGCGTTGGGAATCATCTCAATGGAGCCACCGAGATTGAGCTCGCCGACAACTATGGTGCCGCCTCGTGTGTTTCGTCCGAGAAGCGCACCACAGAGTGCAATCAAAACCGGAACACCAAGTCCAGTCCCGCTCTTGTCGGCATCCATAGAACGCATCTGGATCGAGAACTCGTGCTCGCGCGGATCTCGGTTGCCGACCAATTCCTTCGCACGCGTATAGAGGTTCTGCTCGCCGACTTTGACGCTCTCCCGGAACGCTGCTGGTGTTGGTTGGTTGAGCACCTTCACTCCACTTCCCGGACCGGTTGCAATTTCGATCCGGTAGAGGCCGGGTCCCGAGTCGGGGCTCGTCGGACTAACGCCCCACACCTGACCCGGTGGGAGAGGGTCTGACTCGATCGCCTCATCGCTGTGAAGTTCAGGAGTGGAGACAAACTGCTCAACGCCCTCAGCGCCAAGAATGTAGCTAAAGTGAGTATTGCGAAACTCGCTCTTAAAACACCGTTTCTGCTGCTCCTTCACACGACGTCGGGTTTCAAGGGCGATTCGGACCATCCATTCAAGGTCTTCGTCCGGGACAGGCGCGTCGGGATCCGGGAACAGTAACTTAGTTAGGCCGCTGACGGTCTTATTTACTGCTTCGATGTCTCGTCCTGAAAGTGCACCGCCGAGGTGAACACGGCCCTGCATCACAGACATTCGGTTGCCCATTCGAAGCCTGCTCCAACACTCGCTGAGAAAGTCGCTAACGAGCCCGAAGTGATCAGTAAAATGGTCACTCGCATTCAGCTTCGGGAAGTCCCATCCGGGCACGAATGCATGAAGGCGATCCATGAACGCTGTGTCGTTACGCATTTCAGGTGGCAGAGGACTGAGCAGGTGTGCGACGCGTTGCTGTTGGTCCACATCGACATCGAAGTTTCCGACCATGACAATGCAGCCGTCGGCGCGGATGTTCTCCTTTCCGCGGCTGAACTGCCCTGACGCCATGTAGCCCTTCATAATATTGACGCCATCCTTCTGATCGAAGGAAACGCCTGAGACCTCGTCGAAGCAGACAACGTCGTATTGGCAAACCAACCCGCGTTGCCCACTTGCGTTGTTGATGAACATCTTGGCGACAGTTGCTTTGCCGCCCGAGATTAGGTGCGCGTAGGGCGAGATCTGTTGGAACAGGTGGCTCTTGCCGGTGCCGCGTGGACCTAGTTCTACGAGATTGTAGTTGCGCTCGACGAACGGGACCATGCGTAGGATGGCGACGCGCTTAGCGCGCTCCGTAAGCCCGGCAGGCTCCAGGCCGATTGAGCGGATGAGAAAGTCGATCCACTCGTGCGTGGTGAACGACCCACGCGCCTTCGCTAGTACATCGACGACATCGGATTTCGACATTTGAATCGGGCGCATCGACTCGATGGAGAATGGCCGGCCTCCCGGCTCCTGCGCCGCGATGCCGTCGTAGGCAACCGTTACCTCGGCGTAGAAGCCGTCGGTCAACATGCGCTCGTTCTCGCGCACGAGCTGATCGTCGATGATCACGTCACGAAGCGCCAGGCTCGGCAGCTCAGCGAGGTAGCGATCGTTCTTGGCATCGAGGCGAGCCTTGATGATGTCAATCAGCTTGACGCTACCGCTCTCTTTAGCTCGCGCCTTGAATAGTTCTTCTTCGCCGGTCCGAACTGTGCGGTCGCGGAGCTGCTTCTCGACGATCTGTAGTCCCTCGGCGATCTCCTTCTCGTCCATGCTCGCGCAGTAGCGGCCGAGGAGGAACTCGACCACGTAGGTTGGTACCGGGTATTGGCGCGCGTACTTACGAACGAGATCCTTGCGAACGAGGTAGCCGTCGAAGACAGCCGCCGCCTGGTTGTCGAGATGATCTAGGGACATGGTCATGATGCTTCTCCAACGGTCGTGGCTTTGCGGTCCAGCACGTTGTTTGCGCCATCGATGACCACAACCGTGGCGGCGTGGCCTTCGTGACTGTCGTCCGCGACTGCGAGGCTGGCCTCGCCGGCCGGGCCGACCTCTTTGGCCGACGCGGCGATGCTGGTGTTCGCTTGTTTCCAGTTAGTGCGCAGGTCGACGCGCACGGAGGGATCGTTTGTCGTTACCGATACTCGGCAGCGCATTCCGCGCCAGGTGACCGCGGTGATCGATGCAGTGGTCCCGCCGCCACCTCGCTCGACGATCAGCTCGGGGACGATGCACTCCTGCGGGCTGATGCCGCCATGGGAGTATTCGGTGTTCGGCGCGAAGCTGCCGGCTCCAGGTGGCGAGGCGATGCGTACGTGAGCGTTCCAGTGCCAGGCGTAGACGGGTACCGCAGGCTTCGCGTCGCCCTTCACCGTTGCAGCGCGTGACCATTTCGTCGCCATGAGGTGCGAAGGCACCGCGACGTGCGGCAGGCCGCCGGGCATGAGCAGCCAGCCGTGGTCCGTGACGATGCGGATGCGCGTCCAGCCCGCCTCGAAGAGCCCAGTCACCTGGTCAAGCAGCATCTCGAGCTCGGTGTCGATCTGCGCGGCGAGGCGCGCGCCCAACTTGTGTCCGAGCTCGTCGAGCTTGCCGGTCTCCAGCCATCCGCCGTTCGTGCCCTGCTTGGCTGGGCGGATTTCGTCGCCGAGTACGTCGAGGCCTCGGCTCGCCATGTCGTCCCGTAGTCGCTGGGCGGTGGCCGCCTGCGGTGTGTTTTTGAAGCGGGGATTGAAGTCGACGATGTCCTCGCCGCCCTGGAGCTTGTCGTGCGATAGCGTCGCAAACGGCTTCGCGGTCGACGTGACCGTCGGAAACGGCGAGATGCGGTGATTCAGGCGCGTGCGAAAGCCCTTCGCTTCGAGGCGCTCGGCGAGCATGCCGGCGACGTCGTAGCGGAGGCCATCGGCGAACATGAGGCACGAGTCCTTCTCGTGCTGGCTTCCCGAAACCTTCGCGCGCACCGCCGCCTCTTCGCCGTCGACGAGCTGTTGAAAGTGACGCGCTGACGCGTCGAGCCACGGCAGGTAGAGCGCGCGCACCACACCCTGGATAAGGGTCACGTCGGCGGGCTGCTTCACCGATGCCAGCGCTTCGAGCGCAGCGCGATCGCAGCGCCAACCGTCGTTCACGTAGCCGGCGACCGCCGCATCGACGGTGGCGCCGCCGAGCGTGGTGGTGGCGGCCGTAGCGAGCGTCGCAAGCGGCGCAAGGGCTGTGGCCAGCGAGCTCTCTCCGAGCTGTGCCCAGACCCAAGCTCGGCGCTTGCCGTGCTCGACCTCGAGCGCGGCGATTTTTGCGAGCGCCGTGGCCTGGCTAGAGTTGGCCATGGCAGCGAGGTCGCCACGGAGCCGTTTCTCGGCCTCGGCGTTCCCTCGCGCATCACGTTCCCCACCTCGGTAAAGCAGCGGCGTCGACGTCTCCCTCAGGAGCTTTGCGACATCGGGATAGAGCTTCGGCGCCTCGACGAAGCGCTGCCAGACGGTGGCCCACTTTCCCGAGCCCTCGACGATCGCTATCGCCGCGTCGCTCGGTGCCTTCTTGTCCGGGTCAAACTTGAAGTCCGACATAGACACGCCGCAGAAGGCCTTCCAGCGAGCTTCACCTTCGCTCTTGCGAAAGACCTCGCCTGCGCCCATCCAGCGCAGGAGATCGCGCGTGGGATCGCTGACGGCCAGGCGATCGAAGTCATCTGCATCGAGGCGATGGCCACGCAGGCCATCGAGCGGCGTCTCGGCGAGAAGCGGGAGACTTCGCTGCGCGGCTTCGCGCGTGCGTGCGTCTTGGGCGACATCGAGCTGGAGTCCGTCCTCGGAGACAAGGAACGCGTCGACAGTCCAGTCGCGCCCGTTGCGCTGGTGCCAAACACGCCCTCGGTACTGCAGTTCGACGAGCGGCTGCAGGTCGCGCGCGCACTCGTCACCGGCGCGCAGCGACTGGCGCGCGACGCCCGGCAGGTAGAGGATCGGCACAACGCCGGGCTCGAGCACCACGTCTTCGAGCACGCGGTCGACTACGCAGCGCAACCAGATGGCAGGCCCTCTGCGCTTGGCGGCGTCGTAGGTGCCGAGGACGAACAGGTGTGGCAACGCAGTCTGCAGGCGCTCGACGAGGTCGGCCCATTGCTTTTCGGCGTCCGCCCAGAGCAGCGCAGCGGGTGCGGCCTCGCCTTCCGCGCTTCGCAGCGAATGAAGGAACGAGTGCTCCAGCGCATCGACGAGGCCTCGCGCGCGTGGCGGCGTGCTGGCGCGACGTCGAGAGGTTGGAGCCGTCACGACTTACCTCCCGTGGTGGGTTCACGCGCGCCGAGTTTTGCAGCACGCGAGTAGTGGAGGTCGTTCCATCGGTTGCCGTCGAAATCCGCGCCACCGTTGAAGTCCTCCGTGCTCTCGTCCCAACCCCAAAACCACGGGAAGTCTGCCGTCTCTCGCGTCGGCTCCTTGCCTCGGTCCTTGTCCCATTTGATCTTCGGGGCCACGCGCAGAATGCAGGCGTTCTTCCCCCGTGCATCGAACGGTTTCGCGGTCATGAACGGTCGAATGTTCACGCGTACGCCGTCGTTGATGTCGGGCTCCCAGCCGACCGGCTGGTGCAGCAACGGCTTCCAGCGAACGAACACGTCGTAGGGCGACTCGCCCTCGAGAATCTTCTCCAACTCGCGCTTCAGCTGCTCAGCGGCCGCGACGCGCCCGTCGGCGCCATCGACGCCGGCCTTCTGACCAGCACGCTGCCGCTCGAGCCAGTCGCCAAGATAGGTGTGCGTGAGTTTTTCGAGGATGCGGCGGCCTTCACCGTGCGGTGCTGCGAGCTGGTGGTAGTTCACCAGCGCGGAGAAGCCGTCCTTGCGACCGTCCCAGATCTGCCAGACGAACGGGCGCTGGTGGAACAACGCGCAGTGCTGCTCGAAAAACTCGTCACGCAGCCAGTCCTCTAGAGACTTGCCGTTGGCACCGACGGCGCCGAGCAGACCGTTCAGCTTCTGCGCCGACCAGTCTGAGCCGAACGCGTCCGCGAGCAGCGCTTGCACACGCTCTGCCGCAGCCGCTTCCCCGCGTAACGACGGAAGACACACGATACCGTCATCGTCTGCATGCGATTCGAGGCCGTCGGAATCTAGTGCAGAGCAGTCCATGAAGGACGATCCGGTCTGTCGAGGCCAGCGGTAGCCAACGAGTCGCGCTACGGCTACCTGTAGCGGCGATTCACAATTCGCCGGGTTCCCGGCAAAGATCCACTGCCTCGGGTTGCTAGAGGACGGCTTGGGTAAACCGCTGCTGTATCCGGTAGCCGCGACTGTTCGCCAGTGCTCCAAGTCGAATGGTACTTTGACGAATACGTTGTTACTGGGCTTAAGCGACGTGTCGAGTTTGCGAACCTCTAGCGCAAAGTCGGGCGACGACGCGAAGGCCCAAATTGCTGGAAGCTTGGTCAAGTCGTCGCACACGAGGACCGAAGCACTGTGGTCATAGAATTCGCCGGTGTAAATTGTCACCGGCATCGCACTCATCTGACTGATGAGGACGCCGAGTTTACCTCGCGCTTCCGTCCCAGACTTCCAGCCTCCCAGTCGGCCTTCCGCCTTCAACGCCTGAGCATGCCTGTAGTAACGACCAGCACCATCCTGCCAATGAATGACTCGTTCTCGTCCAGCAAATGGCACAGTCTCTTCAACCGTACCCATTAGGCCCTCCCACCCATCTGCAATTGCTTGCAACTCCCAGAAGCAGAGAATGAACTGGGGGTCATCGCTGGTAGCGAGCCCTTGAACGCACGAGGCATGCAAGCTCAGCAAAGGCTGAGAATCACGGGCCTCGAGCATGATGCGATGGTCAGGATGCCCAAGTTGTTCCGATTGGGGCACACAGATCACATCGGCAGTTCTAAGACCCTTTTCTTTGTCGGAAGCAGTTGGCCTGTTTGAGGTGTCAAAACCGGCGAACGTGGACGCTGCCTCGGGCGAGATGGCCGAAATTACGACTAGGCAGACATTGACGCGCTCACCGCTGATAGTTTCGAAAGCTCGAGCACCAAGGCGCGAAAGAAGATTCCACTCGACTTCGGTGAGCAAGCGATGTCGAAGACGCTTGTATCCTGGCTGAAAAAGCCAACTCTGTGGAGTTACCAACGCGACAGTGCCGCCAGGGATGATCGCTGAAAGCGAGCGCCTCAAGAAGCATGTAGCTAGATCGGATTTTGCCTCGGAAAACGTCCTGTCACAGTAAGTGCGAAGCTCCGTGGCCTGATCTGGGCGTCCCAAATACGGGACGTTTGTCGCGACAAGGGTATAGCGCTCCGAGAGGATCGATGCCGCCCGAGCGATGCCCTGCGCGACGACCGCAAGCTCGGCATCCTCCGACTGCTCGGATGCGAGTGCGGACGAAAGCAGCGAGCGGACCTTCTCGAAGTGCGCGACGAAGAGCTCACCACCAACGCGTGTCGGGTCGATAAGCGAACCCAACGTTGGGGCCTGCCGAAACAAGTCGTACAGTTGTTTCATCGCGTTCTCAGCGAGCGTGTCGCCTGCCGCCAGCGCCGACCATGCGGCCATAGGTACGTTGATGCCCAGACCGGCGCACGCGAGGTTCAGCGCGGGTAGAGGCCGGTAGCTCGCGAGCTTCCACGCCGCCAGCCCAACATTAAACGCGGCGATCTGCGTGCAGCGCGGGTCGAGCTCAAGCCCGAATAAATTGTCCCGCAGCACGGCGTCGACGGCTTCCGAGATCGTTAGCTCCTCTTCGGCCTGCCGGAGGGCGACTAGTATCGGTAGCGCGAATGCTAGGAAGTGCCCACTGCCCATGCAGGGATCGAGCACCGTGACATCCTTTGCTGTCGTCGGCCATCCGGGGAACGTGCCCGCAGCGGGCCGCCACAAGTCATCCTCGCGAACGAATCGCAGGTACTGCCACTCGACTCCGTTCACGGTGCACGCGGCGCGACACTCCTCCTCCGAGACCGCCGAGCGCGCGAGGTCGCGCTTGGCCGCGAGAACCTTGCCCGCCCACCACGATCCGAGCGTGTTGTGGAGGAGGTGGAGGACCATGTAGTCCTCAGTGAAGAGCTGTGTGACCGCGGGCAGTTCATCGGCGCCGATCTTGATCTCCGACGCGTTGACTGCGTCCTTCTGGTCCGCCTGCCAGAACTGGTAGACCCAGCCGAGGCTGTCGTCGGCGATGAAGATCCCGCGCGACAAGCCTTCGAGGATCGTTTCCAGCTCCTGACGCTTCTCGGGTGGGAGCGCGATCTCAAGCACTGGGTCGCCCGCACGGAAGATCTGCGGGAGCATGCGCTGCGCGAAGTCGCTCGCGAGCACGAGCCAGTCCCTACTCTGCTCACGCGCAAGGTCGCGGCACTCGTCCAGCGACAGCGGCATCCCCGATTCGGGCTCGACGAGCAGGTCGTTCTCCGCCAGGAATCGCGCGAACAACAGACGGTGCCAGTGCTCGTAGGCGCACTCGCCGGTGAGCCGGTCGATGGTCTGGGTTGCTTTCCGCTCGTCCAGCCGGTCACCGAGCTGGCGGCCGTGGGCGCGAAGGCGGTTGCGAAGCCTCCGCTGCTCGGGCAAGAGTGTCGTCCACGGCTCGTGGTGGCCCACGGCGAGTTGGTTGATCGCATCTCGCGCGCCGGCCTCCGCCACGCGGCGGGCCTTCTTCACGGCGTTTTCGAGATCTCTGCGGAGGTTGCGGTCGAGCGATGCCATCTGGGATTCCTCAGCTCACGAGCACGGGGCCATCCTTGATGGCGGCGACGAGCGCTTTCTTCTGCCGGTCGAGCCAGGCGTCGACGTCGGCCTCGGTCGTCAGGGTCGAACGCTCGATCGGAACGGAGCGAACCTTCGGCTCGAGCAGCTTCGCGGCATGCTCCAGTGCTTTCTGTACGCGACCCGGCACTGCGTCCGCCTCCGCACGCCTCGACGAGAGCGACTTCGTGTCGAGTGCTAACGCGAGCGCTTCATCGCTAGGAACGGACAACTGGGCGGCCGGCGTGAGGCCGACGCTCGCGAGGATCGACGAGCGGTCGGAGGCCGAGAGCTTCCGCCAGAACGAACTTGCCTCCAGCGAGGCCACACCCTTGCCGAACTCCGTCTCGTAGGCCCCGTGGACCTCGAGCAGCGCCTTGCGGAGCGAATCGGCAAGACCCGAGCGAAGAGGTGCCACCGGGTCTGTCGCCTCGAGCAGCAGCCGCTGTGCGCGCACCGCAACTACCTGCTTGAGCAAATCGACCGCAGCCGCGAGGTCATGCGCGTGCTTCGCGAGCCGCTCGACGAGGGCCCACATGGGCACGCGCGCGTCGACGAGCTTCTTGATGTTCGTCCACTCCGTGATGCGCTTCTCAATGGACGGCGCGTTGTCGCGGATGCCCGCGAGCTGGTCGTTTCCGACACGCGCGCGAATGTCCTCGATATCGGTGACCGAGGCAGGTGCGGGCAACGGAGCATCACCACCCGTTGCACGACCGAGAGCGGCGAGCTGCTCGAGAAAGACGGGCGCCTTCGTCAGCTCCTCGCCCGCCTTGCAGCTCAGACCGAGCGCCTGGAACACCTTGCGGATGGCGAGCTTCTCGGTGACCGAGAGCGTGATCTTCTCGACTCGGAACTCGGCCTTCGAGATCTTGTTCTGGTCGAGCTGCCCGGGTGCGACCGCCGCACCGTTCAGCATCGCCGAGACATGTTGCGTGCGATGGAGCGCGATGAGGGCGCCGTCGATGGCATCCTGCGGCCAGCCGTAGGGGCTCGCGCGCAACACCTTGCGAACTTCCGCGCCGATCTTGCCAGCGCCGATGGTCGAAACGACCGCTTTGCAGACGGCGTGTTCTTCCGTCGCCGTCGTGTGGCCGACGGGCGCGAGCGGCTGATCCGCGCCTTCCTTCGCGCGCTTGATGACTGTTTCCCAGGCGGCCGAGTCTGCCTCCTTGAAGCGCGGGAAGAGGCGCACGAGCGCAGCGTTGGTCGCCTCCCGCACGCGGTCCTCGAGCGTCGACTGAAGCAGCTCCGAGCCGCCGGCCTGGAACACCTTGGCGTTCGAGACCACTTGTTTGATGAGCTCGTCGCGCTGCCGGACGGCACCGTTGCGCCGGCTCTCCATGCTGTGCTTCGCCTCCTCGCCTTCGCGTGTTGTCGGCGTGCCCTTGGCGTCGGCGGTCTGCTGCGCGGCCTCGGCGTCGACGATCACCTTGCGCAGCTCGTCGGCAGCCTGCCGCGGCAGGAAGACAAACACCGTGGGATCGTCGGTACCCGCGGCGCGGGCGGCGTCGAGAAGCTCCTTCTCGCTTGCCGACCACCCGTCGCGAATCCACATCGGAACGCTCTCGCCGTTGTTGGTGGGCGGCGTCTGATCGCGCGAGATGGCGAGCTGGCGGGCTTCCTTCGCGGCGCCGTGCACGATCTTGACCGAACGAATGACGCGGTCGACCTCGGCATAGACCTGTTGGTCGCGCCGGATCTGGATGTCCGCGTCGTCGTTCCCAAGTTTGCTCTGGCGGCGCCGGAACTCGGCGTCCCACTCGGCGCCTTCCTTGGTCTGCAAGCGGTACTCGTCGCCGACCTTCATCAGCGCGCCGCTTGCCGTGAGCTTCTCGAGTACGATCTCCACGTTGCTGCGGAGCTTGCCGTTGTCGGCGAGCAGGTCGTCGACGAGCAGATCGGCGATATGCTCCTTCGACGCCTGCACGCCGAGATACCCGGGCTTGTCCTTTTCAGGAAGCTTCGTGATGAGGAAGACGAGCCCGCAGACACGCCGCGCGAGCTTGCCTTCTTCGGTGCCGTCCTTGGACATGTTGATGATGCGCTCGTTGATCTCGCGGAGCAGCACTCCGGTGTTGACCATCTCAGGGGCGAGCGCTTCGAACAGCTCGTCGCCCGGAACAGTGGCCCCGAGGCCGCGATCGCTCAGGCGCGAGACGGCGTCGTGAATGATGCGGAGCTGCGAGCGGAGCTGGCTGTGCGTGCCCGCAGCATCGACCGCACGGAAGCAGTGTTCCCAGAAGCGCCGGCGAACGGGCAAGAGCGGGTAGTCGTCGACGATGACCTCACGGTCATGCGCGGTCTCAGCGATGCGCGTGCCCTGAAGCTGTCGCGAGACTTCACCTCCGTGCTTTTCCAGGAAGTCCTTCACCGTCGAGATCGATGCGGCCTTCTTCTGCAAGAGCACCTTGCGGATCACGGCCTCGACGTCCTGGTCGGAGAGCTGGACGCGGATGGTGTATCGGTCGATCAGCTTTTGCAGCTTTGGCATCGCGGTGAGAGCGCTCTGGCCTGACGCGACGACGAGGACGTGGCTGTCGAGCTGCTTTGACAGGGCCTCGGTGACCTCGGTGACGAGCGTGGAGCGATCGTTGGAGTCACCGATGTACTGCTGGACCTCGTCGAGCACGAGGAGCGTCAACGGTGTGCGGCCGTCGCGACCGACGAGCTTCATCACGCGCTTGACGGCGGTGAGGAACTCCTCGGTCGTGATGTCGGTGTTGCGCGGCGGAAACTGCGCCTTGAGTGTGTTGCGCGCTTCAGCCTCGGTTGACGCGAAGCCCGCATCGCACGCGAGGAGCGCGTTGGCAATGTGCTTGCTGACGTAGAGGTTGTTGAGCTCGGGCTGCCACTGCTTGCCCGCGGATTCGGTGGCTCCCTTGACCTTGTCGAACCATCCCTGGTCGTGAAGCCACAGACAGAACTGCGCTTGCGGGTACTGGTCTGGGAGGCCAACACCGCGCATGAGCACTGCGAGGATCGTCGAGCGAACATGATCCGTGGTGCCACTCGGCAGCGCACCGGCCGCAGCGAGGAGACCACCCGCGCGTTTACCCGCGGTGTCGAGCTCGCGGAGCAGCTCGCGAAGCTCGTCGGGCATCGACGGCACGAGGCTGCGTGCGGTAGCGCCGTTCGGAAACTTGGTGTCCTGCCAGAGATGACAAGCCATCTTCAGCAGGTGTGACTTGCCGCTGCCGAAGAAGCCGCTGACCCACGCGGCCTTCTGGCTCGTCGACGTCAGATTCGCGAGGAACGACTTGAGGATCTTGATGATGCCTTCGGCGTACTGCCCCTCGCACACGAACGTCGCTAGCTCACCACGCAGCTCCTCGAACACTTTCTCGTTCGATTTGTCGGCGATGCGCGCCTGACCCTGGTTGACGAGCGGATGGGTGGAAGGGTCTCGCTGAAGGAGGTCTTTGATTTTCATGCTGCACCGCCCGCGCTGTGGATGGAGATCGGGATGGCCATGTAGTTCCAGCCATCGCGCGCATCGAGCAACCGGTAGTTGTTCTGCTCGAGCGTGCCGGGGAAGAACACGACGAGACGGCCACGAATGTCTCGCTCCACGCGCTTGAGCACTTCGGAGACGTGAGTGAAGCCGTAGAGCGAACCTGCTCCGAATGCCGCGACAACGGAGTTCTCGGTCACGCCGGGCAACGTGAGCATCGCGCGGATCTTGTCGGCAGCGTACTCGGGGAACTCATCCCTCAACTTCAACTGAAGGTCTTCAGGCGAATCGAAGTAGGCCTCGCGGTACTCGTCGTCAGCGAGCCACGAAGCGAAGGCAGTGGTGAGATCGACCTCGTGCCAATCGTGGCCAGCGGCCTTCGTGCGCGTCTCGAACTCCCCCTTCCGTGCGCGGAGAACGCGCTCGAGCTCCTTGTCGTACGCGACCATGACTACGCGCTGAGCTCCGGCGACGGTGCGCTGCCAGGGCGTCGCGATGTGTTGGCCGTAAAGATCTGCGAGGTCTTCGAGTCGCGCCATTCGGTCACATCCTTCCGAGTCCTGGGTCGAGACGGTCAAGTCCGAACTCGACGACGTCACCTGCCGTGCGCAGGTCGATGAGCCCGAGGCGCTTCGCTTCGAGCGCGAGACCGCGAGCCGAGCTGGCGGTGCAGTCGAGCGCGGCAATCCACCCGGTCTTCAGCAGCTCCTCGCCTCGGAAGCCGACTGCGTTGCCGATCCACAATGCGAGGGCTACGGCGGTGGGCGGTGCGCTCAGGCGCTGCCGGTGCTTGAAGGTGCGCCCGGCGAGATGTCCGGTCTGCGTCCACGAGCTGGAGACGTTGCGCACGACCTTGTCGACCGTGGCCTCGTTCATCCGCTCGCCGACAAGCCGGCGAAGGGCGTCGCGAACGGAGGTCCGCTGTGTTTCGGCGCCGATCGGCAGGGCGAGGATTGAAGGAGCCGACGTCAAAAAGAGTGGATCGCGCGCAAGGCAGACCAGCATTGCGAGCAGTGCGTGCGCGGATGCGTCCACACTCCACAGGTGACGAAGAATGCGGAACAGCGGGACACGCTGATCGAGTGCGTACAGCTCGCCAAGCCGCTGGTTCGATAGGCGCCTTGTGGAGACCGTAGACTTGCCCAGGCAATTGGCTTCCACGATCGCGGCTGCGTAAGCGGCGCGATCGGCCAACCCTGGAGCAGCCGACAAGACTGCCTCAAGCTCCGAGAGCATCAGCGTACGGCTCGAGTGGGTCCCCTTGCTGCCGGAGCGGAATCCGAGTCGCTCTGCGCTGGACGGCGGGCCGGACGGCGGAAAGAACACCGGGCCTTGGGCCAGCGACAACGTCGATGCAGCCAACATGAACGTGTCCAAGCTCTCATCTCAGGGTTCCCAGGGTCAATTGAAAACCGACACGGCCGCCGGCAAGTTTGCCGGCGAGAAACAAATAATAGGTTTATTAACGAGTTACGATTCGTGTGCGCGATCTCTGAGCGTTAACGAGATGTAGGTCGTGTGCGGCGATCCGAGTTCACCTTCTAGGAATCAAGACGGTCGGCAAAGGACCTGGACGCGCCGAGCGGTGCGCATTCAACTGCTCGGGGGAAGCTCTGAGGAGGAGAACCATGGCGTTGAAGATCACCAAGAAGCCGGCGAAGACCAGCAAGCGCACCGCGAACGCCAAAGCGAGGGGGCCGAGCTCGACGAAGCCTGAGGGCGCACTGAAGGCTGGGCGATATGATCACGTGCCGATCGCCGATCTCGATGTCGTGCTGCTCCAGTTGAACGCTAACGGCAGGGCCGACGAACGGGACGTGGTGTTCAACGTCTTCGAGTCCGAGTCGAAGCGATGGCGCGACGGCGCGGCGTGGCTGGCGTTCCACAAGTCAGACATGCCGCA
Source organism: Kofleriaceae bacterium (assembly GCA_025357755.1). GTDB lineage: Bacteria > Myxococcota_A > Polyangia > Haliangiales > Haliangiaceae > JABFXX01. The sequence continues at coordinate 66,745 of JANXOP010000207.1, forward strand.
CCACGCGGGCCTGTCGACGTGGATCGGCATCTCGAAGAGCGTGCCGCTCGCCGTGATCGACATGATCCAGGCGGTACTCCAGGCCGCCGGCATGGAAGTGGAGCGGGACGTTGGGCGCGCGGTTCACCTTGAGCTGAACCCGTTCGCCCGTCTCTCTCCCGACGGACTCGAGATCCTGGTCCCGGCGGCACTCGTCGGTGACCCGAGCGCACGCCGCGTGATCGAACGTGGTGGAGTGAAGACGATTGCTCGCGGCTACACCGTGGCGCCGAGCAAAGCTGCCGCGCTCAATGAGCTGTTCTTCGGAAAGTGATCCAGCGATAGCGGCCACCGCATCAGCCGGTGCCGCCGCGCAGCTATCGATGCCGGCATGCGCCGCCGCAGAGTCCACAATCGTCGACCGGCGCGTTGAGCCAGCTGTAGATCATGCCGCTCGGTGATTGCTGGAAGCAGCCGCGTTCGCTGCGCACGGTGCATCCCCTCGCGAACTGATCGTTGAGATCGTCGACATGGTCCTCGAAGGTCGAGGACCACACCACCACCGCGTCACGTCCGAGCTGGTTGAACCCACGCACACCATTCTCCCTGTTCGTTGTTGTCGTCATGCGCGCCCGTGTCGCGGGCGTCGCGTTGCTGGTGCCGAGCATTTCGCTGCTTCGTCGCTCGCGGCAGCGCTCGCGCCAAGCGCGCCGCCGATCAGCGCACCGAGCATCATCGCGCGCGGGCTCTCGCCGAGCGCAAGACCGAGAAGCGCGCCGAGCGCTGCGCCTCCGGCGACCTTCGGTGCGTCGGACACGACATGACCGGGAAGATCGCAGTTCGGATTCACATGATCGATGTGAGCCGTGTACCGGTCGGCATACTCGCGCACGTGGAGCCCGTGGCCGCAACCCAACATCCGCCAGTCGGCGAGCTGACCGACGGGTAGACCGAGGCTGCGCCGCAAACCGGCGGCTTGCGGGTGCTCAACCTCCCATTTTCGAACGCCGGCGCACGCGTGGCTTGGCTGCTGCCGCAGGTACGCGAGCACGTCGCTCCAGGTCATCGCGGTTCTACGCATGGGCTTCCTCCGTCTCCAGGATCAGCGCTGCCAAAGTCACAGGACCGCGTTGCTTTCGACCCTGACGGAGCTTGTCGATCGCGCGTTCGCGGCGTTTGTAGATCGCGTTCTCCTCGAGGCCGCGCAGCAGAAGCGGATGCTCGTGCGGCAGGCGGGAATCAGGAATTGCTTGCTGGTGCTGCGCGCGATCGAGAGCGTTGCGGAGGATCGTGGCATCGATCGGGTCGACGGTGCGGAGCACCATCTCGACGCGGACACGCTCCTCGCACTCATGGGCAAGTTCTTCCACCAGCTTCTGCGCGTCCCACATCGACATCGCCAACTCGTGGAGACGGCGCATGGCATCGACGACGATTACGGCGAACGTCATATCGTCCTCGTCCTTGTGCAGCGGCATCTCGAGCACGTTCACCGTTCGATTCCACGCGAGTGCGTCGAGATCTCGATTGCAGCCGCCGACGCCTTCCCAGCCACCGTTCATCCGATAGGTGGACACGGACAGGTTTGCGCGGATCCCCTCGAACAACATCAGCGTCGCGAGTGCTCGCTCGCTCGCTCGCGCCGCGGAGCTACGCGCGATGATCGATAGGCTGTCGTGCGTGTCGATCATCCAGGCGGATGGCGGCGTGTGCAGCAGGCGACGCATCATGGGGAGTAGCTCGCTCGGCAGCTCCATCACGAACCCGTCCTGCATCCAGCCGTGGAATCGGCTGAGATACGGGAAGCCCTCGTGGTCATGGACGGCAAGATCCAGCCGGACCTTACGGCGCGTGGCTCGTTCGACATCAGCGAGCAACTGCCCCACCCCGAGACTGATGTCCTCAAGCGCTGCCGTCAGTTCGTGCGCTGGGATCAGCTTGTCAAGGCCGGTGTCTGCGATGAGCCGCGCCAGGTGGCTTTGCACGATCTCCACCAGCGTGGGTGGCTTCAGTTCCTCAAGGTCCATACGACTAGCCTACGGACCGAACGATGCCGACCTGACAGAAAAGTGACGACCTGCCGATCCCGGGGGTGGGTTCAGCTTCGCGACGCCGCCCTCGCGACGGCCAAGGTTTGCGCCCGCGGAACGAGGTGCGCGACCTGGACCTCGATGGCGATCGACTCGCCACGAACATCCGTGGGTGCCGGCGAGCCGTTCCGGGCGATGTCTTGGACCAACGCAGGCGGAATGATGTCCACAGTGACGCGGCGGCCATCGAATCGCATCCCCTCGGGACCGAGCCAGCGCGCAATGCGAGCGCGTGCGGTCTCGACGTCTTGCTGCCCAACCATCGACATCCGCGTGATGGTCGCAGCAATTTCTTTCGCCGAGACTTTGCGCATCGGCCGCTCGACCGTGCTCCGCAACACCTCCAACTCGGCTTTCTGCGTGCGCGCCATGACCTCGAGCCGCAGCAGCTTCTCGGCGACGTAGTCGAAGCGCCTTCCACCCGCGGTCACGAACTCCACCAACCGTTCGATCTGACTTTCGGTTTCCGCGAGCGTCGCTTCACCAACGCGGATCTTGTCGCTCAGCGCCGCGCTGCTATTTCCGTTGTGGGCTGAGATGGCGGCGAGCACGTTCGGATCGCGCGCGATCTGGCTCCGCACCGCCTCGAACAACTCGCGCAGAAGCGCTACGGCGCGCACGCCCATCGCGTTCGAGCAGATGCCCTTCGTCCGATTCGTTGTGCACCGATAGAAAGTGTTCGGCAGATTCGCGCCGCCGACGATCGTCATCGGTGCATTGCACTCGGCGCAGCGCAACAAGCCAGAGAGCAGGTAGCGCGAGCGCGCACGCGTACAGCCGCGTAGCGGGTGTCCCTTCGCGATCCGCGCGTGCGCGGCCTCCCAGAGCGGCAACTCGACGATTCGCAACTCGGGACGCTCGAAGGTGATCACCTCCCTCGCTGCCCGCTGCCGCGGCAACCGTTTGCCCGTGGCGGGAACCTTGATCCACTGCATCGTCTTGAAGCGCCAGACGCCGATGTATCGCTCGTTGCGGAGCATTGCTCGCACCGTTCCGACCGACCATCCCGCGAACTGATGTCGCGTTCCGATCCGTGGAGAGTCGATGCCGTCGCGGTTCAGCTGACGCGCGATCGCGCTCATCGACCGACCTTCTGCCCACTCGGTGAAGATGCGCACCATGATTCTTGCCGCGATCCTTACGATCTCGATCCGCCGACCGAGCTCGCGACCGCGCTTGTCAGTGTCGGACGCCGTCTTGTAGCCGTACGGCACTTGGCCGGTCGCGTAGCCCGCGAGCGCGCGTCCCTCCATTCCACGCAGCGTTTTGTCGCGTAGGTCGTCGAGGTAGAGGTCCGCGACGAGGCTCTTGAGCGTGTAGGTCAGCTTCGCGTTCTTCGCGCTCGTGTCGATGCCGTCGGCCACCCCGATCAGCGGTACACGCGCGTGCTGCAGGCGCTTGAAGATCTGTGCCGCGTCGGCGAAGTCGCGCGAGATGCGCGAGATGTCCTCGGTCACGATCGCGGTGATGGTGCCGGCGTCGACCGCTGCCATGAGCGACTCGAACCCGCGGCGGTGCAAGCTCGCGCCCGAGACCGCGTAATCGGCGAATACCTCGACTTGCTCCGCCGTCGGGCCGAGGTGGTCTCGACAGCGTCGGATTTGGTCGTCGATGCTTCGCTCGTCTTGGCGAGCAGAGGAGAACCGGGCGTAGATGGCAGGGCGATAGCTGATGGCTTCCATCGGCGGAGCCTCTTCCAGCAACCGGCCTCTCGCGACTTTCCATCCAACGCGGCGGAACGGCGGGCTGTTTCGCTTCTGAGGCCGAGCCACGACAGATCACGACAGTGATGCGCTACTGACCCACGGCAACCACAACAGCGAGAACGCTGCGGCCTGTTCCGGAATCGCCGTCATGTGCTCGTACACCGTGGCGTCCTTTGCGTGCGTTTCGCGGGGAAACCAGGTTGCGGCAGGCAGCACCCGACTCGCCTCAAGGTGGCCGTCGTCGAAGTAGTCGGACGCGGCCGAGTTCGGCTCCACGGCGCGGCCGTCCGGGATCCAGGCCTGGAGCCCCGGGCTCTTCTTGGCCCAGAGCACACGGCCACGCTGCATGTAGACCACCGCGCACCGCTCGGACGTCAGCTCGACGAACCGCATCGCGCTCGCCTGCAAGGACGTTGCGAACGCGCTCGCGATCGCGCGCACGGGATCGAACGAGACCGGCGCGACCTGGCACATCGGTCCGGCAAGCGGCGTGGGCATGAGGCACTCGGTGGCGAACACGCACGCATCGCGTTCGATCTCGGACCCATCGGACGTCAGCGGCGAACACGTCCGCTGGCGTTTGAACGCCCGCCCGAGCGCGTCGCCCTGGGCGTAGTGCTTGAGCAGCAGGTGGCCGATCTCGTGCGCGATGCAGAACCGGATCGCACCGACGCCGACGATCTTCTTCGAGATGATGATTCGCGCGCGGTCTCCGATCTGGACCACGCGCGCCTTCGCGCCGTCGAGATCGCCGTAGACGATCTCGGCGCCGAGCAGGTCCGCGAGCTTCTCGATGTCGATCGCGCCCGCCCCGTCTGCGATCTGCGCGCCAAGCGACGCGGTCGCCGCGATCGCCTGCGCGCGGATGGCGGCGTGGCGCGCGGCTTCGGCAGCTTTCTCGTCGGCCGACTTCTTCTGACCCCGGAGCGAGGCCATGACTACGCGGCCATCCGGTCGCTGAACGTCTCAGCCTCGACCAGTTGAGCGCGGAGGTCATCGTCGGTGAGCGCGAACGAATCGCCGGCGTTCGTCGACGTCAGCTGCGTGCAGCACGCCGTGGGCGCGAGCTGCGCGGCGAGTCGTGCCTCGATCTCGGTGCGCGAGAGTCGCGCGATCTGATCGGCGATTGCGGCACGACGGAATTCGCACCGCAGGCGATGTTCCCACTCGATCACCTCGTCGGCGAGCTGATCGATCTCGGATCTCGTCGGCTGCGGGTCGGCGTCGTTGACGGCGAGCGCCACCAGAATGCGCGTATACGTGTCCCGATCGGAGTCGTGTGATTCCGCCATAGCTGCCCCCTGTTGCTCGTTCGGTTAGGACATGCGCTCGATCAGCGTCAGCGCGTCTTCGAGCGCGGTGCGGAGATCGTCGTCGCTCAGCTCGGTCAGATCGCGGTGTGCGATCACAGCGGTCGGATACGCCGCGAACAGTTCGTGGAGCCACCGCTCGACCGCATCGCGGGCCATCACGAGGATCGACGGCCGGACGCGCTCCTTCATCTGCACCGCTCGGTCCGCGCGCCGCTTCGCGCGGATGCTCGCGCGGAACTCGTCGGCGAAGCGATATGCCTCGGCGCGCTCCTCGTCGGTGAGGTCGACGCCCGTCTCGGACGCGTCCATGGCGGACTCGTGCGAGACGGCCTCGTAGATGCGGAAGTTCTTCTTCTGTTGTTCGTTCATGATCAACTCCTCACGCCATCGCCCGGATGGCGCGCTCACGCAGGTCATTGGGAAGTTGCTCGACGAGCCGCACCAAGCGGCGGCGAGCGTTGTG
>JANXOP010000229.1 GCA_025357755.1 Kofleriaceae bacterium
CGGCGAGCGCCTCCGCAAGGGCAAGGTCCGCGTCAAGGACGTCGTCAAGGACATCGACGAGGACGAGGCCGAGTTCAACGAGCAGTTCTACGTCGATCGGGTCTGCTAGATCATCGACAAGGTTCGCAAGCTCCAGCGCGATACCGAGAAGCTCGAAGAGAAGCTCGACGAGACCGGCTCGACCGAGAGCAAGAAGAAGAAGGTCAAGGAGGCGCAGAAGGCCAACCGAGCCCAGATGTTCGAGGACCTCTCGGACCTCCGCCTCAACAAGCCGACGGTCGATCGCATCGTCCTCCAGCTCAAGAACATCATCGTCAAGCTCGACAAGGCCGAGTCCGAGATTCGCGAGTGCGAACGCCGCGCCGGTCAGCCTGCGGCCGAGATCAGGAAGACGCTCCGCGAGATGCGGACGTCGCCGGCTCGGGCACGCGCGGTCGGCAAGAAGACCATGATGACGGTCGCCGACTTCGAAGAGATGGAGGAGATGATCAAGACGGCGATGCGTAAGGTCGTCGTCGTCGAAGAGGAGTCGCGGTCGACCGCACCGGACCTCCGGTCGACCTACCGCGACCTCCACGAGGGCGAGCGGATGGCGGATCGCGCGAAGTCCGAGCTCGTCGAGGCGAACCTTCGTCTCGTCGTCTCGATCGCGAAGAAGTACACGAACCGCGGCCTCCAGTTCCTGGACCTCATCCAGGAGGGCAACATCGGCCTGATGAAGGCCGTCGACAAGTTCGAGTACAAGCGCGGCTACAAGTTCTCGACGTACGCGACGTGGTGGATCCGCCAGGCGATCACCCGCGCGATCGCCGACCAGGCGCGCACGATTCGGATCCCGGTCCACATGATCGAGACGATCAACAAGCTCGTCCGGACGACGCGCTATCTCGTTCAGGAGCTCGGCCGCGAGCCGACCCCGGAAGAGATCGCGGAGCGGATGGAGCTGCCGCTCGACAAGGTCCGCAAGGTCCTGAAGATCGCGAAGGAGCCGATCAGCCTCGAGACGCCGATCGGCGAGGAAGAGGATTCGCATCTCGGCGACTTCATCGAGGACAAGTCGATCATCTCGCCGAGCGAGAGCGTCATCTCGGTCAACCTAGCGGATCAAACCCGCAAGGTGCTCGCGACGCTCACGCCGCGTGAGGAGAAGGTCCTCCGCATGCGCTTCGGCATCGGCGAGAAGTCCGACCACACGCTCGAGGAGGTCGGTCAGGACTTCGAGGTCACCCGCGAGCGTATTCGCCAGATCGAGGCAAAGGCGCTCCGCAAGCTCCGTCACCCGTCGCGCAGCAAGCGCCTCAAGGCGTTTGTCGAGAACTAGCCCGGTTCTCTTCTGAAGCCACGGCCCGTCTCACCGACGGGCCGTTCGTCGTTTCGGGGCTAATCGACGATCTGCGTCGGTGGCTCGCCGTAGAGTTGGACCCAGAGCTTGGTCGCCGCATCGCGCAGCTGGTCGTCTGGCAGCTTCGCGAGCTGGATCGCGATCTTCGCGAGTCGCACGCGATCGAGGCCGCGCGCGAAGGTGGGGCCGCTGGTGTCCAGGCCGAGCTGGTTCGCGAGCCCTTCGATCACGACGATGCCGCCGTAGAAGTAGGAGTTGCCGGCGCTGTTCCGATTGAAGGTCTCCTGGCCGAGGTGCCAGAGCGTCGAGTGCGGCGTCGATCGGTTGTTGATGATCTCGCTGAGGAACGCGGCCATCTCGGCGCGCGCGCTGCGCACGAGCTCGCGCGCGTTGCCCTCGCTGTCGTGCGTCGAGGCGCCGAGCAGGGCCTGGAGCGCGACCGGATAGCGCAGCTCGGTCTCGCGATCGTAGTCGAAGCCATGTTGCGCCTCGTGGTGCCGCACGGTCGCGGTGACGAGGTCGTGGACACGCGCGTGGATCCGCGGCCCCTCGATCTCGGCGAGCTCCTCGTCGATCGCCCGGACCCGCTCGAGCTGATAGTGAGGCACCTCATCCGCGAGCGCGGTCAGAAGATCCTCGGGGACGAACAGCGTATCGGTGGCGGTGAAGTAGATGTCGTGTTTCTCGAGGTGGTTGCGCCATTGCTCGATGATCGCGCTCCGCTCGACGAGGAGCTTCGCACTCTGGATCGCGGCCGCCATGTCGGGGCCGAGCGCGACGGCATACTCGCGGCGAACCGCATTCGCGATCTCGAGCGCGAGCGCCCTCGCCTCCGGAGTCGCCTGCCACAGGTTGTCGGCGATCGGGTATTCGGCCTTGTCCGCGAACACCGGGAGCTCGGACACGGCGACGTACTCGGCGATGCGCTCGGTGTGGAGCACGGGATCGCCGACGCTCTCGTTCTGCATCCCGAGCACGTTGTACGAGGTGGCGAGGTGATCGAGGCGCGAGATCGTGAGGACGCGCCGCGGGACCCCGTTCATCTTCACGAACACGACCTCGTCGACGCGATAGGCCTGCAGATACGCGAAGCCGTTGACGAACCGACCCTCGAGGAAGTAGCCGAGGCCTTCGCTCGCGAACGCATCGGTGAGGTCTTTGATCGCTTCGCGATAGGTGTCGCTGTCGTGCGGGGTGACGCCGAGTTGTGCGACCGCGACTGCGGTGCCGTATGCCTCGAACGCTTGCTGCCACGCGTGGGTGAGCTTCGGACGAGCACGCAGGTTCGTCGTCTTCAGCTTCGCGAGCGTCGTGGCAAACGTGGTGTCGCCGTGCTTCGCGCGTCCTGCCTGGACCACGAGATCGGTGAGTGGCTGCGCGAGCGCCTGATCGATCGCGGGATCGTGGAGCGGCACACCGCCGGCCTCGAACGCCTTCGCACTGGGTGCGGGCAGCGGCCGCGCCCACGTCCGCGGCGCTGCTTGGTGCGTCGCGAGCCGGAAGACCACGACGCCGGCCGCCGCGACCAGCAACAGGGCCAGCCCGAGGATGAGCTTCGGGACGAGGCGATTCGTCGTGACCCGAAAGTCGGGGTCGTCGTCGTGCTGCACCGCGGCAGGAGGGTCTTGGGTCGGCGACATGGAGTTGGATCCTCGAACGAGATCTGGGTCGCGATGTATCGCCCGTGTTTCGCCGCCATAACAGATCGATTCAGACACCACGGATAGGTCCGACCGTGTGCGTATTGCGTTATCCACCTGGCGCCGCGTTACACACCAAGGCGAGTGGCGGGCGATCCAGTGCGCGGTGATCCCTGAAGCGATGGCGTGAAGTCTCGGTACGTTAGACCGGTGCCCGGCCGGTTTCAGACTGGCACGAACGGTGCTGAACAGTTTGTTCGCATATGACTGATCGCGAAGCAAAAGCTCGGGCGGTGAAGATCCTCGCGAAGTCCATCTATCGCGACCTCGAGGCTCAGGGCTTTGACGAGAAGCAGATCGTCTCACTCGCGACCGAGCTGATCTCCGAGGTCACCAGCAAGATGTCTGCGCGTGTCACTCCGCTTTCTGCGCAGCTCAAAGCTCAGCAAGTCGCGTAGGTTTACTTTCGCAACGCGAACGCGATCGAGCCCGTTGCTCTCGCTGACCGGCTGTCTGTCCCTGGCGAACCGCGCCGCCCTGATCTAGGGTGCGCGCCATGGCCAAGAAGGTTCGCATCGGTATTAACGGCTTCGGTCGCATCGGCCGGGGATTTGTCCGCTGCATGGCGGAGAGCTCGCCAAACCTCGAGCTCGTCCTCGTCAACGATCTCACCGATACCAAGACGCTCGCGCACCTGCTGCGCCACGACTCGGTCCACGGCAAGTTCCCTGGCAAGGTCAGCGAAAAAGACGGCGGCTTCGATGTCGACGGCAACCACGTCCACATCAGTGCCGAAAAAGATCCTGCGAACATCAAGTGGAAAGATCACGGCGTCGAGATCGTGA
>JANXOP010000074.1 GCA_025357755.1 Kofleriaceae bacterium
CGCGGTTGCGGTTGCGGTGTAGAGCTTGTTCTGGAGTGCTTCAGCCATGACGCTTGGATAGCGCCATCATCGATTGCTGTCAATTGAATTGCGCACAATCGATATCAACCGACGCTGCGCCACCAAGGCAGCGCTCGGTCGACGAGCGTGGGCTCGAAGGGCACGCCGAGCTGCGGCGTCAAGATCCGTTGCCCGGTCGCCTCGGCGCGGGTCCACAGCGTCTCCGCTGGATCGGCCCACGGGTGCAACCCCAGGTCGAACGTGGCCCAGTGGATCGGTAACAGCGTGCCGCCGCCGAGCCTGCGAAATGCTTCGAGGGCGCCCTCGGGACCGAGATGGACCGAGCCCCATGCCTCGTGCCACGCACCGATCTCGAGCATCACGAGATCGAACGCGCCGAACTTCGCGTGGACCTCCGCCATCTGCGGCGTGAGTCCGGTGTCGCCGGAGAAGAATACCTTCCGGCTGTCGGTCTCGATCACCCACGACGACCACAGCGTGGTGTTGCGCCCACCCATGCGGCCCGAGAAGTGCTGCGCGGGTACGGCGGTGAACTGCAGCGTGCCTCCAGGTAGCGCGTGTTGCTCCCACCAATCGAGCTCGACGATCCGCTCGGGCGCGACGCCGAACGCTTCGAGGTGATGCCCGACGCCGAGCGAGGTGATCACCGGAACATCGAGCTTCGCGATCGCTTCGATCGTGGGGCGACACAGATGATCGAAGTGATCGTGCGAGACCAGCACCGCGTCGAGCTTCGGCAGTTGTTCGACTGCGACCGGTGCGGGGTGCAAGCGCTTCGGTCCCAACCAACTCGTCGGCCCGATCCGCGCACCGAACACCGGATCGGTGAGGAGCTTGAGCCCGTCGAGCTCGAGCAAGCACGAGCTGTGGCCGAGCCACGTCACGCGCATCTTCGATGACGAGATCGGCTGCGCCCATGCTTCGAGCGGATTGCCAACCGGCACCACGCCGGGTGGCTTGCGCTTGCCACGCCCGAACATGAATTCCTTGAGCACGGGCAGCTTGGGACCCGCGAGTCCTGCCTTCACCTCGAACGTGTTGTGAAACGTGCCGTCGCGAAACTGTTTCGAAGCGAGCGCGCGTTCGAGACGCAAACCACCGAGACGCATGCCTCAGCTTGCCATGCCTCGGCTTGCCAGGCCTCGGCTTGCCGGGCTCGAGCTAACCGAACAGCGCGATCCAGCGCACGACCTCGGCTCCTGTATGGAGTTTCGACACGTACGTGAAGTTGCAGCTGACGGTCGGTCCCCGCGGCACCATCGCGACGCTCCCCGGTTCGCACGGCACGCGAAAGAACACCTGACCGTGCTGGCGATAGTGGACCTCGACCTTCGCGACCGGCGCGGGCGACAGATCGAGCACGCACTCCAGCACGCGGGTCTCGTGGATCCGATCGTGGCGCGCGAGCAGGTAATCTCCCGGGACCAAGCGGATCGCGCGCGCCGAGATGAATGCTCGGTGCTCGCCCGCGACCTCGGCGATCCGCGCGGTGATCGCGGCGACGAGCTCCGGAGCGTGCGGTGCATCGTCGTACTCGTAGCTCCCGCGATCGACGAGTGCGTAGCGGTGATAGCGAAACCGCGCGCGCGCGGCGGCGAGCACGCTACTCGGGATGTTCGAGGGCACCGTCACCGCACTCCGCGTCGCGAGGAGCTCTTCGAGGCTCACGCGTAGAACCAACCCGCGAGCGAGATCCGCAAGCCGCCGAGCACCTCGCGCACCTGGTGGAGCGAGACCTCGCTGACATCGAACACGACGAGCCGGTTCGCCTGCGCCATGATCATCCGGACCGATTCGGTGACCGTGGCTTCGCCGTTCGCGAGCTCGACCCGATAGAGCTCGAGCTCGCCGCCCTGCGGTGGATCCGGCGAGGGCAAGTAGTATGCGTACGCGAGCACGCGCGCGAGCCCGTCCTGATGATCGGAGTGCGGCAACAAGTAGTGACCCGGGCGATACGCGTACGCCCGCATGTCGACGCGCGTGACCGGCTTACCGGTGATCCGCGACAGCGGCGGACCCAAGACGCGCGCGAGCTCCGCGCGCAGCTCCTCGAGCTCGTGGCTCGCAGGCTCGGGAGCCGAGGCCTCGAACGCGAACAGATCGCCCTCGTAGCGAGCGATGTGCTCCTCCTCGAGCGCCGCCATCAGCGCGTCGAGCCGGTCGGCGGGCACGAAGTTGTCGAACACGAGGTGCGGAAAGGGCGCGGCGGCCCGCCAGGTTGTGGCGAGCAACACTTCGTCCTGCCATGCGTGATCGAGGTGCCACATGTTTTGTTTCCGCGGCCCTCGTATAGCCGTATCGTTCGCGCATGGAAACCGTCTCGGTCCTCGTGTCGCGCGATGTCGATGCGTGCTGGCGGGTGTTCACCGATGTCGCGCTCCTCACCAGCTGGGTGCCGGGGCTGCGCAGCGCAGAGATCCTGACGGTCGAGCGCGGCCTCCCGGCCGAGATCCACTTCGAGTACGGGGCGCTCGCGTACACGCTCGTCTACAGCTACGACCGACCGAACCGCGAAGTGCGCTGGCAGCCCAAGCTCGGCAAGCAAGCCGGGGTGACCGGCTTTGCCCGGTTCGTCTCCGAGGGCGCCGAGACCCGGGTCGTCTACGGTCTCGAGCCCGGTGCATCGCGCAGCGCCGAGGAGCTGCAGCCGCTCGTCGAGTCGTTCGCGCGCCGGATGTACGCCGAGCCTTGATCCTCGGTTCGGCGGCGGTGAGTAGTGTCGCCCGCAGGATCGGGGCGCGGAGTCTCAGGCGTGCCACGGACTTTCAGCAGCTTGGCGGCCTGATCCGCTGGTATGACATGTGCTCCTGGTGGCGCCATGTCGACCAGGTTCGTGCACGTGCTGGCGGCGTCCCTCGCCTTCTTCATCTTCGTTGGCGCGCCCGGTGTCGCGCACGCGGACTCGAAGGGCGACTGGAGCCAGTTTATCGAGAAGCCCGGAGACCGGCCGGTCGTGAACAAGCCTGCGGCCGGCGCGCAGGCGCCGAAGTCCGCCAAGTCCGCCAAGCCCGCCAAGCCGACGGCAAAGCGCGCAGCGAAGTCGTCCAAGAAGAAGCACTAGACGCGTACGAAGTCGATGAAGCCCTTCGCGGGCACGGTATCGACGAGCTTGACGCGCAGCTTGTCACCGACGTCGAGGTTCTGCTCGTTGCGTACCACCCGGCCTTCGACCGGCGGGCTGAAGACGCGCGCGAACACGCCCTTGTCCGAGACCCCGGTGATCACCGCATCGAACTCGTCACCGATGCGGTGCGAGAGCAACTGCGCCGCCGCGACCTTGCGCATCATCCGCTCGACCTTGCGCGCTGCGTTCTCGCGCTCGGTGCAGTGATTCGCGATCTCTTCGAGCTCCTCGTCGCTGTACGGGGACGGAAGATCGCGAGCCGCCGCTTTGAGGAGCCGCTGCGTCACGAGATCGGGATAGCGCCGGTTCGGCGCGGTCGAGTGCGAGTAGTCATCCACCGCGAGGCCGAAATGGCCGGACTCGGGATCCGTCGCGCGTTGGAGGACATACTGGCCGGGGCCGAGCAGCTTCACGATCGCGAGCGAGAGGTCCGCGAATCGGGTCGGATCGGCGGCGCGGCGCGCGGTCAGAAATTGCGAGAGCGCCTTCGCATCGGGCTCGATCGGCAGCGTGGTCCCGAGCTCGCGTGCGAGCACGATGATGCGATCCCAGCGCTTCGGTTTCGCGACCACCCGGCGCAGCGACGAGCGCTGCTTGTTCTCGAGGTAGCGCGCGGTCGCGCCGTTCGCGGCGATCATCAGATCTTCGATCAGCTCG
>JANXOP010000310.1 GCA_025357755.1 Kofleriaceae bacterium
GTCCTGAACATAAGCCCGAAGAGGTGCCAGTTTGTCAGCTTTGACCGGGCTGCGCTCGTCTCCATGACGCGATCTGAGCCTCAGCCGCGTCGACACCACGTCCATTGCCACTAGCTCGCGCGACCTCGCCCGCCTTCGCCCGCCCTTGCCCGACCTCGAGCGTGGCACGCCGCTTGAGTAAGTGCTCGTCGATGCTTCCGATCAACGGCCAGACGGTGAGGACGCTGTTTGCCGGGCTCGCCCGACGGACGTGGGTTGTCACGCTCGCCACGCTCGTCACCTGCGTGGTGTTTGCAGCCTCCACGCTCGGCTCGATCATCGAGGCCTCCTACCTCACACCGGAGGCCTCGGCGGCAAAGCTCCCCGCTCCCAGCGCGCCAGGCCCACGCGAACCCGCCAAACTGGCCGCCGGCAGGCCTGACCGGCCCGACGGCCGCATGCTGGTGTCCCGCAACATGTTCTGCTCGAGCTGCACGCCGGCGGTCGAGGTCGCCGATGCCGCGACGACCGATACCTACACGCCCGAGGCGATCCTGATCGCGACGAGCGTCGGCGAGGACCCGCGCGCCACGGTGCGCGTCCCGGCAACCGAGGTTCAAGGGAGCTACGGCCTTGGCGAGACGATCTCGGGCATCGGCAAGGTCGACCGGATCGGTTGGCGCTCGATCGACGTGATCGACGACCACGGCCGGCGCGGCAAGCTCGACCTACTGGATCGCCTGCCTGGCGGCGCGACGGGTGCGGCAACACCCGTCGTCGCCGCCGAGCCCGATCCGTTCGAAGGGCGCGTCAAGAAGATCGACGATCACACGTTCGAGGTCGATCGCGCGCTGATCAAGGAGATGGTCACCGGTGCGGTGAAGCCCGGCAGTATGCGGATGCTGCCGATCAGCGACAAGGACGGGTTGAAGGGCCTCAAGCTGTTCGGCGTCAAGAGCACGGCGATCGCGAGCAAGGTCGGGCTCCAGAACGGCGACATGTTGTCCGCGATCAACAACAACAAGATCACCGGCGCGCAATCGCTGCTCGATGTCTACACGAAGATCGATACGACCAACACGCTCGAGCTCGATGGCACGCGCGGTGACAAGCCGCTCGCGCTGACGCTGCGCCTCAAATAAGCCGGCGCGCGGCGCGCAACTTGCCTCGCGGTTCCTTGCCGAACAGCTCGATCATCACCGTCTCGAGCTGGTCGCGCGCTCCGCGCGTTCGCATGATCCGCTTCCACAGCGCGAGCTCGACCGGCCATCGCCACGCCGGCCGTTCGCCGAGCAGGATCACGCGCTTCGCCGTCGATCGCTCGTGGCGCGGCAGATCTACAAAGTCGTCGTGCGCGCGGAGCAGCCGGCTCGGCAGCGACGCCGGCCGAGCTTCGAGGTATTCGAGATCCGTGCGCAGCGCGGCGGCGCCGAACAGATCGACCATGCGAATCCAGCCGCGCGCGAACGCTTGCTCGGGCGGCGCGAGCCTCGCGAGCTCGCGCGTGTGGCGCGCCGTGGCGAGCGTGATCGACGCGAGGTGCGCGCGCCAGATCGCGAACCGCAGCGGCTCGAGATCGACGGTCCCGCTCTCGACATCGAGCGCCATCATCCGGTGAAAGGCGCCGTGCCAGTGTGGCAACGCGGCGGTGTAGCCGCGCAGGTCGAGCGTCGCGTGCGGCACGAGATCGTGCTCCATCGCGACCGCGTAGGGCACGACGCTGAGCGCGTAGTTGACGGCGCCCCACCAGCTGCCCGGATCGATGCGATCGTTGCCACCCTTGGCGCCGAGCCGGCCACTCGCGTGCTGCCAGGACAGTTGCGCGTCGTAGCCCCAGAATGGAGACAGCTGGTGGCGATCTCCGAGCACGCGCCTCGGGTTCGTCCGCTCGACGAGCAGCCGATACATCTCGTGCCGATCGCGAACGCTCGCGGGATCCATGGCCGAGGAGAATAGTGGAACAACGAACGGTGAGGTCACGTTGTTGCCGCCGGTCGGCAAGCCGATGACAATGCGCCGGATGGCAGATGTCCCCGCCCCTCGCCGCCGGCTCGGCGGTGCCGTCGCGGTCGGTGCAGGCATCCTCTTGTCGCGCCTGTCCGGACTCGTTCGCGCGCGGGTATTCACGCACTACATCGGCCAGAAAGGCGCCGCCGATGCGTTCGCCTCGGCGCTGCGGATCCCGAACCTCCTGCAGAACTTGTTCGGCGAGGGCGTGCTCTCGGCGTCGTTCATACCGGTCTACGCGCGCCTGCGCGCCGAAGGTCGTGACGACGATGCGGTGCGCGTCGCGCGTGCGGTCGGCACATTGCTCGGCTTGATCGCGACCGTGATCGCTGCCGCCGGCGTGATCTGGGCGCGCCCTCTCGTCGAGGTGCTCGCACCCGGCTTCGATGCGGACAAGACCGAGCTCACGATCTCGCTGGTCCGGATCCTGTTCCCGGGCGTCGCGCTGCTCGTGATGTCGGCGTGGTGCCTCGGCGTGCTCAACAGTCATCGCAAGTTCTTCTTGAGCTACGTGTCGCCGGTGCTGTGGAACGCGGCGCTGATCGTGACCGCGATCGTCGCGGGGCGGCGATTCACGTCGAAGGCCGAGATCGTGGTGTGGCTCGCGTGGGGCGCGGTGATCGGCTCGGCCGCACAGTTCCTCGTGCAGCTGCCGACCGTGATCGCGATCCTGCGCACGTTGCGGCCCTCGCTCGCGGTCGGCGATCCGGGCGTGCGCTCGACGCTCCGCGCGTTCGTGCCCGTGCTGCTAGGCCGCGGCAGCGTGCAGCTCTCCGGGTACATCGATCAGGTGCTCGCGAGCTACCTCGGCGACGGCATCGTCTCGGCGATGGCGAACGCGCAGATCCTCTATCTGTTGCCGGTGTCGCTGTTCGGCATGGCGGTCTCGGCGGCCGAGCTCCCGGAGATGGCGAGCGTGACCGGCGACGAAACCGCGCGCGCGGCCGCCTTGCAGCAGCGCTTGCGGTCTGCGTTGCGGCGCGTGGTGTTCCTCGTCGTACCCTCGGCCGTCGCGTTCATCGCGATCGGTGGCCCGATCGTTTCGCTGGTGTTCCAGGGCGGGCAGTTCACGGCGGCCGATGCCCAGGTCGACTGGATCATCCTCGCGGGATCGGCGCTCGGGCTCTCGGCGGGCACCCAGGGCCGGTTGCTCGGCTCGGCGTTCTACGCGCTCGGAGATCCGACCAAGCCGCTCCATGCCGCGCTCGTACGGGTCGCGATCACGGGCGTGACCGGCTACGTGTTCGCACTGCCGCTGCGCGAGGCGCTCGGCTACTCGAACATGTGGGGTGCCTTCGGGCTGACCGCGAGCGCCGGGTTCGCGGCGTGGGTCGAGTTCTTGTTGCTGCGCCGCTGGCTCGCCCGACGGATCGGCGCGGTGCCGATTCCGACCCGGCTCGGGATCGGCGCCCTCGGCGCGGCGCTCGTCGCCGGTGGGGCGGGCTACGCGGCGAACTACGTCTTCGCGCCGATGTCGAGCCACGTCTGGCCGCGCGCGATCGCCGCGATCGCCGCCTTCGGCATCGTCTATCTCGCGATCATGACGATCGCGAAGGTGCCCGAGGCCGCCGCCTTCACCGGTCGCTTCACGCGGCTCGCGAAGCGCTTCACTCGCCGCTAGCGCGAGTGCCGCTCGCTTCGGGGTCACCAGCTCGCGGACAGTCCAGTCGGACCCAGCTTGATCGCGACATACCGGTTGTACTCGGCAACGTGGAGGTTGCCGATCCAGATCACGCCGATCCGGGTCGCGACGTAGAGCCCGAGCGCGCTCCATGCCGTGACCGCGCGAGCTTCGCCGTGGCTCGCGAGGGCGACCGCACCGAGCGCGGCCGGCGCGACGCCACCGAGTACCCAGTCGAACACGACCGCCGAAGGTCGGACGCTTCCGAACACCTGTTCGTCGAGCAGGTACGTGCCGAGGATCGGGACGAGCGCGCTCGCGGTCACGGTCAGGTGGCTCGCGAACAGATCGCCGTGTGGCTGTGCGACGAGCCGGTCGACGTGCGTGTGGAGCAGCTCGTTGTTGACGAGGTCGGCGTGTCCGGTGCCGCCGAGCGAGAGCAGCACCACCAGTACGAGTGCCTTCACGACGGCGCTTTGGGTAACAGCTGGCGCAGATGCCAGGCTTGGATCTCGACCTCGTGCTGCGCGTCGCGGCGCGACCGCGCGAGTGCACTCGAGAACCAGGCGATGACGACGATCGTGAGCACGTTGAAGGCCACGAGCAGGATCGGGCTCGAGCTGCCTAGCACCATCAAGCGGGAGCTCGAGATCACCTGGCCACCCTCGATCCGCCACGTCGATTCGAGCACACCGAGTTGCTCGAGCAGCAAGGGCGTCAACCAGCTCGCCACCAGCATCGCGACGACGAGGCGAGCGCGCGCGATGAGCTGCGGGTACGAGGTCAGCGATACCGCCATCACGCAGGTCACCGCAGGCGCGAGGATCAGCGAGCCAAACGCGCGCGACAGGAACGCTGCGAGCGTGACGTTGCCGAGCGCCAAGAACAGCATCTGGCTACGAGTCGCCACCCGCCGCGAGAACCGGAACGCCATGCCCGCGAGCACGAGCGTCAGCGCCGCGATCGCGATGAACACCGAGAGGCTACGCACGCCTCCCACACACGCGAGCACGAGGAACACCGCCACCGCCGCGAACGAAGCGGTCGCGATCTTCGATTGTCGGCGCTGAGTCGCGGCCTCGGTCGCGGCGAGCTCTTGCTGGAGCGCGAGCGGCAACCGCTTCGGCGGCTCGAGCATGAGACGGGTGACGAGCTCGGCGGCGACGCCCGATTCGGGGTCGAGCGCGAGGGCGCGGCCGGCGAACCGCATCGCCTCGCCGCGGCCCCCGACGTCATCGGATTGCAGCGCGCGCTGTGCGGACGCGAGCCAGGTCGCAGCGAGTTGTCGCCGCTGCTCGTGATCGCGGTCTCCGTCGAGATAGCGCTCGACGCGCTCGGCCATCTCGCGCGCCGTTGGCCGCTCGGACGGTTCGCTTCGCAGCGCGATCGCGCACAAGGCATCGAGCTCGGGTGGCACCGAGCCGCCAGGATTGCGCGCGGCCGGCGACCCGTCCACGAGCTCGAGCGTGGATGCCAGGCCGGCGACACCCGAGGGATGGAGCGCACCGTTTGCGAGCAGCTCGAACAAGATCGTGCCTAGCGCGTAGACGTCGGCGGGCGGTCCGATTTCGTCCGCCTCGCGGACCTGCTCGGGCGCCATGTAACCGGGTGTACCGATCAGCTCGCCCGCGCGCGTCTCGCGATCGAGCGTGTCGAGCCCGAGGCCGACGTCGCCGCCGTGCATCACGAGTGCGAGGCCCCAATCGATCACGTAGACCTCGTTGAAGTCACCGAGCATGATGTTTGCGGGTTTGAGATCGCAATGGACCACGCCGTGCTCGTGCGCGAACGCCACGGCGCTACAGACATCCGCGAAGGCGCGGAGCAAGCGCTGGCGCGATGGATGGTTCGGAAGCAGCTCGGCGAGCGTCTTGCCCGAGAGCCGTTTCATCGTGAAGTACGGCTGTCCGTTGTCGTCGACGCCGAGATCGTGAACAGGGATGATCGCGGGATGCTCGAGCCGGGCCTGGATCTTGGCTTCGCGCAGGAAGCGTTCGCTCGTCGCGGCGTTGGTCGAGACGCCACGCATGCGTTTGATCGCCACCTGACGGCCGATCTTCGCGTCGTGCGCGGCGGTCACCTCGCCCATCCCGCCGCGACCGATCAACACGCCGAGGTCGTAGCCGCTGAGCACCGGGCGGACGACCGGTGCCGACTCGTCCGAAGCCGGTAGCGTCGCCCGCAGCGCGTCCGGCCCGGTTACTTCAGCCATCGAGCCCGAGTATGCCCGAACTCGTGGAGGTGCCTAGAGCGGTCCTTCACCAGGGCGCAGGCTTGTAGTCCTTGAGGAACAGGCCCCACAAGTGCGTGCCGGTGTTCACGCCATCGAAGAGCGGATCGACGATCCGCGCCGCACCATCGACGATATCGAGCGGCGGATGGAAGCCGTGGATCTTCTGCTTCCGCTCCGCGTGATGCTGCGGATCTTCATCGGTAACCCAGCCGGTATCGACCGAGTTCATGTGGATGCCATCACGCACGTAGTCGGTGGCCGAGGTGCGCGTCATCATGTTGAGCGCGGCCTTCGCCATGTTCGTGTGCGGGTGCTTGTCGGTTTTCCAGCGACGATAGAACTGGCCTTCCATCGCCGAGACATTGACGACGTGGGCATCGCGCGTCGGCACGGCCGCGAGCAGTGGCCGCAGGCGCGCGTTCAGCACGAACGGCGCGACCGCGTTGACGAGGTGGACCTCGAGCAGCTCGGCCGTCGGAACCTCGGCGAGCGTCATCCGCCACGTATTGGTGTCGCGCAGATCGACCTGCTGGAGATCTTGATCGAGCCGGCCTTCCGGATAGAGGTGCTCGCCGCGCTCGAGATCCTCGGCGAGCAGCGGCACTTGCGAGAGCACCGCGGATTTCCACAGCCCGGTCGCCTCGATCGCCTTGCCCCCTGCGCGAGCCAGCGCGAGGCCCGAATCGCCGCGGAGCTCGCGATTGCGCTCGAGCACCGCGCGCTCGAAGGCATTCTCCGGCGGTGCATCTTCGCCGGTGATGACGTGTTCGTACCAACCCGAAGGGCGACGCACGGTCTGGCACGCATTGTTGATGATGCCGTCGAGCCGCGTCTGCGTGGTCAACAGGTGACGCGCGAACAGCTCGACGCTCGGCGTATGGCGAAGATCGATGCCGTAGATGTGCAGGCGATGCGTCCAATCGGAGGCATCGACCTCGCGACCGAACCGGCGCGATGCGTCGCGGGGAAACCGCGTCGCGACGATGACGTCGGCGCCTGCGCGCAGCAGCATGATCGCGGCCTGGTAGCCGATCTTCACGCGCGCGCCGGTCACCAGCACGACGCGACCGCGCAGGTCCGCGGTCTGCTCGCGCTTCTGCCAGTTCAGGGCCGCGCACTCGGGGCACATCTGATCGTAGAAGTGGTGGAGCTCGTGGAAATCGCGCTTGCACACGTAACACATGCGTGCGGTCTCGACCCGCGCCGTCACTTCGGGCTCTGGCTCGTCGCGGCGCGCCTCGGCGGCGGCCCACGCATCTTCACCTTCGTCGTCGCGCAGCGGCGCATCGAGCGCGATCCAGTCGGGCTTCGGGAGCGGCGTACGAAACACCGGCTCCTTGCGGAGCTGGCGGATGCCGCTCTGATCGAGGAGGGCACGGTCGGCGTCGCGCTTCGCGTGGAAGCGCTGGCGGGTCAGCACCTTGCCGAGCTGCTTGCGCAAGTAACGCTCCGGACGCGACAGCTGGCCGGCCGCAGTGGAGAGCCGAATGCGCAGGTCTTCGTCGAGGTCCGCGAGCTTGGTCAGGTCAGCGGCGAGCTCTTCGAGGAGCTCGACCGAGGCGGTCGTGCGCCTGCGGAGCTCGGCGTTGCCGTCCGCTGTGTCGCTCGCTGTGTCGCTCGTTGTGTCGCTCGCTGTCTCGCTCTCGTTGTCGTCGGTGTCGGCCACGGCGCGCGCACCCTAGCGCACCTAGCCGCGATGCAGTAGCGTGCGCCCGTGATCATCACCAAGCGCTTGATGGGTAAGGCGATCGCTGTGTGGCTCGGACCGACCGGGGATGCGGCGCGACGCGCGGTGACCGAGTTGCGCGAGAAGGTGACCAAGGCGCCTCGCAAGCTGACGCTCTATGTCGACGTCGCGGAGCCCTGGAGCTACCTCACGGCGATCGCGACGAGCCGGCTGATCGAGGCGTATCCCGTCGAGCTCGACGTCGTCGTCGTCACGCCGCCCGCGGCCGATGTCGATGCATTTCCGATCCTCCGCACCAAGCACGCGGTGCGCGATGCCAAGCAGCTCGCCGAGTACTGGAACATCGATTTTCCGGGCAAGCGCGAGGCCGATCCGTCGAACGTGCGCGACGCCGCGACCGCGCTGATCCGCAAGCGTCCGGGCAAGGACCAGCTCCGCGCCGTGCTCGAGCTGTGCGCGCCGATGTGGGCGAACGACAAGAAGGAGCTCGCGAAGCGCGTCGGCGCCTGGGGCTTCGAATCGCACGGCAACATCGCCCCCGTGTTGAACGGCAACTACTACGAGCTTCGCAAGGCCGGTCACTATCAGGGCGGCATGCTGAGCTACGGCGGCGAGTGGTACTGGGGCATCGATCGCCTCCCCTACCTCGAGGAAGTGCTCGCGAAAGATTTCGGCGTGCCAGTCAAGCACGTCGTCGAGGCGCGCCCCGAAGCCGAGCGCGGCGCCGAAAAGATCTACGAGGTGCCCGAGGGCAAGACCGCACAGCCCCTGCAGTGCGAGATGTGGTTCTCGTTCCGCTCGCCCTACTCGTACCTCGCGCTCGAGCAGATCGAAGCCGTGCTCGCGCCCCACAACGTCCCGCTCGTGTTGCGCGCGGTCGCACCGATGGTGACGCGCGGCGTGCCGCTGCCGAGCGTGAAGCGGACCTACATCGTTCGCGATGCCAAGCGCGAAGCCGATCGCCTGCACGTGCCTTTCGGTGAGGTCTGCGATCCACTCGGCGCCGGCACCGACAACTGCATCGCGATCGCCTACTGGGCGAGCGAAACCCAGGGCCAGCCGGCGCTGCTCGCGTTTGCCAAGTCGGCGCTACGCGCGATCTGGTCCGAAGCGCGCGACATGGCCGAGTATGTCGATCTCAAGTACGTGGTCGAGCGCGCGGGCCTGTCGTGGGAACAAGCCAAGGAGTCGCTCGCGAAACCCGAGGCGGCGAAGTGGGCGAGCGCGAACACCACCGACATGGCGGTGTTCAGCCTGTGGGGCGTGCCGTCGTTCAAGTGTGGAGATTTCGTGGCCTGGGGCCAAGATCGCTTGCCCTTGTTGGCCGATCGCCTGCGTCGAAACGCACTCAGCGCGTAATTTCTCGCGACTGCCCACCGTGGTGCGGCTCGCTCGGGTAACCACCATGATTACCCGTGAATGCGCCTCCGGCGCATGTTATCCATCGTTCCCAAGGGGTATCCGATGAGCGAGTCTAAAGATCCTTCGGTCGTCGATCTGGTCGATGCGAACGTGCCGGCCGATCAGGGCCTGGCGGCGCTCGGCTTGCTCATGCAGCTCGCGGGCAACGTGTTCGCCGCTCTCGTCGCGCTGGTCGCGTTCAGTGTCGTGTTCGCGATGCGCGGCTCGGGTGGCACCGGGGCGATGTACGGCTTCCTCGTGCTCGGCCTCTCGATCGGCCGTTCGTTGATGCAACGCTCGGCCGGCGCCACGTTGCTCTACGGCGATCCGAATGTCGCCGGAGCGCGGATGCGCGGCGTGGAGCGCTACATCGTCTTCGGGCTGATCCAATCGCTGCTCGTCGGCGGCGTGTTGAAGCTCAAGTTCGGCCTCTCACCGCAGGGCGCGATCGGGATGATCGCGGCTCTCGCGCTGTGGCCCGCCGTGCTCGCGGGCCTGCTCGCGCTGCCGCGGTTCAAGAAGTTCCGCACCGATCTTCCGGTCACCGAGGACAAGGGCTTCGAGGGCGCCTCGATCCTCATGACCGTGCTCGGCCTGTGCGGCGTGATCGGCACCGGCACGTTCCTGTTCATGGTGTTCCAGCTCCCGGGCAAGGCCCTGCAGCAGGGCTCGATGGTGATCATGGCGTTGTGCCTGGTCCTCCTCGTCGTCCGCTCGATCATTCATGTCCATGCGGGCATCACCGGGCTGCAGACCACGTCCGTCGATCGCTCGGTCGAGCTCGCGAATCGCTACGCGAACTTCGGCGTCATCTCCTCGTTCTGCGGTGGCGGCGCGCTGCTCTTGTTCGTGATGTCGTCGGCGGTCAGCGTGATGGGCCTCGTGATCGTGTGTGCGATCTGCTGGGTGCTGATCGCGTGGCCGATGATCATCCGCCGGTTCTTCTCGGATCGTCAGTTCGCGGATCTCATGGCGGGCGACCACGCGCCGGTCCATCGCCGTGCTCCCGACGCGGGCCTGACGTGGCTCGGCTGGCTCTTGATCGCGCAGGCCGTCCTCACGATGTCGGCCTTGTTGCCGGGCATCTTCATGGGCGCCGCTTCTCATCACGCTCGCAGCATCAGCGACCTCGACCCCACGAGCATGTTCGGCCTGCTCGCCGCAGTCGGCGTGCGCTCGGTGTGGTGGACGGTCGGCCTCGTCGGGCTCCAGGCCTGGTCCGGCTTCGAGCTCGTGCGAATGAGCGCCCAGAGCCGAGTGATCGCGACCGTGTACGGTGCGGTTGCCGTCGCCGTGACGATCTACACGAACCTCCCGCTGCTCCAATCGATGCGGCACGGGCTGGGTCGGGACATGGCCTCGCAAGCGATCTCGTTCGGCCCACTCGCGCTCGCGCTCGTGATCCCGATCGCCACGGTGATCCTGGTCAACCGAAAGATTGCTCCGGTCGCGCAAGCGAGGTTTCGCGTCAAGGAGTAAGACGGTGGTCATGAAGTACGTACTCGTTGGTTGCGCGCTGTTCGCGGGCGCGGGCTGCCAGGACGACATCAAGACTCCGTTTCCAGCTGGCCTCGAGCCGCTGGAAGACAACGTCATTCCGGTCCAGCAAGGTGGCGAGTACACCGAGATGCTGCGGACCTCGACGAGCGACACCGGCGAGATCAAGATCTACGGGCTCGGCTACGTGCTCGCCGCGCCCGGCGACGTCTGGGCCGCCTCGAAGGACCCCGCAGCGAACGTCGCGATGTGCTCCACCGACCAGCAAGACATCACGCCGAACAATGATCCGGGCTACGAGTACAGCTTCATCGTCCACTACACGGTCAACAATGTCCTGACCGTGCAGTGGGACGATCAGTGGCGATGGGGCGTGATCGAGGGAACGCTCGAAGTGCCGACGCTCGGCATGATCAAACATCAGAAGACCGAGGGCTCGAGCTTCATCGAGCTCTCGGAGGGCACGATCCAGATCGCCGCGGTCGAGGGCAATCCCGCGGTCACCGAGCTCTCGTTTGTCGAGCACCTCAAGTCGGTCGGCGGCGGCGTCAGCGACGTCCTCAAGGGCGTGCAGCACAACTACGATGCGCTGGTAGCGGTCGCACACGGCAGTCCGATTCCGGCCTGCCCGTAGTACCCTTGTCGGGTTGGTGGTCCGCGCCGCAGAAGAGTTTGGCCCGTACCTCGTGTACGAGCAGCTCGGTATCGGCGGCATGGCCACCGTGCATCGCGCCGAGACCACGGGGCTCGAAGGGTTTCGCCGCCCCGTCGCGCTCAAGCGGATGCTTCCGCATGTCGCCTCGAACGATGACCTCGTGCGGTCGTTCGTGCGCGAGGCGAGGCTCGCGAGCCACCTGCGCCACGCGAACGTCGCGCAGACCTACGACCTCGGCAAGGTCGACGACATCTACTTCATCGCGATGGAGCTCGTCGTCGGCCGCACGCTCCGCGACATCCTCCGGCTGTGCGCGAAGCTCCAGCTCCAGATTCCAATCCCGATCGCGCTCAACATCCTGAGCCAGGTCTGCGATGCGCTCGACTACGCGCACGACCTGACCGACGACTCGGGCACGGCGCTCGGCATCATCCATCGCGATGTCTCGCCGTCGAACGTGATCGTCGCCGAGGGCGGCGTCGTGAAGCTGATCGATTTCGGGATCGCGAAGGCGTCGGCCGCGGGCATGCAGACGATGTCGGGCACGATCAAGGGCAAGTTCGGCTACATGGCGCCGGAGTATCTCGGCGGCACGATCGATGCGCGCGCGGATCTGTTCGCGCTCGGCATCATCGCGCACGAGATGCTGACCGGACGCCCGCTGTTCCAGGGCCGCGACGACATGGACACGCTGTATCGCGTGAAATCGATGAAGATCGCGCCACCGTCGCTGACCACGCCAGATATCCCGATGGAGATCGATTCGATCGTGATGACCGCGCTCGAGCGCGATCCGGACGTGCGCTGGCAACGCGCGGCTGCGATGCGCGTCGCGCTGAGCACGGAGGTCAAGCGGCTGGGCATGACGATCCTCGACTACGAGGTCGCGCGCTGGGTCGACAAGATCTTCACCGACGCGCTCGGCGATACCTCGACGCCAGCACCGACGCGCGTGATCGGAGAGACGCCCCGCGTCTCGGCCTACCCGGACGACGAATCGATCATCATCGAGCGGCCCGAGGAGACCGCGGTCGGACACCTGCAGGCGCGACCCAGTAAGCCGCTGTCGGTCCTGCGGATTCCGCCGAATCCTAGTGATCCGGCGCCCATGAAGACCTTGCTCGGTACCGCGGCGATCGCTCCGAGGCCGCGACCGAGGCCGGCTCCGGAACTGCGCTTCGCGCCTCCGCTCGAAGTCTCGCCCCCGGCGTCGAATCGGATGGGCAATGTGGTCATCTTCCTGTTACTCCTCGTCGCTGCGGCAGCCTCGGGTGCCGTGGTTTACTTCGGCCTTCCGTACCTCCAGTGACCTCGTGAAGAAGCGCATCGCATTGATCTCGACCGGCGGCACGATCGAAAAGACCTACGACGAATTGTCGGGCGTGCTCGCGAACAAGGTCTCCGTCCTCGACGTGATGCTCGCGTCGCTCGAGCTGCGAGGCGTCCAGATCGAGCGCATCGCGCTCATGAACAAGGACAGCCTCGAGATGACCGCCGAGGATCACACCCTGATCGCCGAGACCGCTGCGCGTGTCGCGAAGGATCACGACGGCGTGATCGTCGCGCACGGGACCGACCGGCTCGCCGTCTCGGGCGAACGGATCTGCGAGGTCGCCGGCGTACCGGCCTCGCCGATCGTGTTGACGGGCGCGATGCGTCCGTACGAGCTCCGCGCGACCGACGCGCTCCAGAACCTGACCGAAGCCCTGCTCGCGGTCCAACTCCTGCCACCAGGCGTGTACGTCGCGATGCACGACCAGGTGCTGCAATTCCCCGGCGTCACCAAAGATCGCAGCGCGGGGACCTTCGTGAAGGTCACGTGAACGATCCGCTACTCGTCGCCGCGCTCCCCGCGATGCTCGACGCCCTCGACCGCGCGAACGTCGGCTACGGCGTGATCCGGTACGAGAACGGCCAGTTTCGCAAGCAGTACGCGAACCTGGCAGCGGCACGTCAGCTCGGGTTCACGATCGAGGAATGGCTCGCGACACCGGTGCTCGAGCTGATCGCCCCCGATCAGCGCGAGCACGTGGCGTCGCTCTTTCTCCGGGTCGTCCAAACCGCCGATCCGCTGCCAACCGTCGTCGAGTTATTTTTCTTGCGCGCCGATGGGCTCGCGATGCCGATGGAGGTCACGATCGGCCGCGAGCGCGATGCAACAGGGGTCTCGATCGTGATCCTGTGGACCGATCGCGAGTTCACGCGCAACCGCATGTCGCTGCTCGAGGCCGATCGGATCGCGCTCGTCGGAGCCCTCGCCGCCGGCTTCGCGCACGAGACCAACAATCCGTTGACCTCGGTGCTGTTGAACTTGCGCTCGCTGCGCAAGCAGCTCACCACGAACCTCACCGATGCGAAGCAGACCGCGGCCCTCCGTATCCTCGATGACATCGCGACCGGCGCCGAGCGGATCGCGAGCAACGTGCGCGCGTTCCAGACCCTCGCATCGCGCTCCGATGCGCGCGCGATCGATCTCGCGGCGCTGACCTCGTCGGTGTTGCGGCTCGCCCTGCCCACCCTCGAAGCGCGCGCCCACGTGATCCGCCAGATCTTTCCGGTCGGCCCGGTGGCGGGCGAAGAAGCGCGCATCGGCCAAGCCGTGCTCGCGATGTTGCTGTTCTCGTGCTCGGGCTTCGACGGCACGTCCGCGAATGCGCGGATCGTCGTCGCGGTCGAGGAGCGCGGCGGGTTCGTCGTCGTCGAGGTCGCCGATAACGGCTCGGAGTTGCCACCGAACGAGGCGAGCCACGCGTTCGATCCGTTCTTTCGCTCGAAGGTGCGCGGCGCTGGCTTCGGCGTCGGCCTCACCGTCGCACGCTCGGTCGCGAGCACGCTCGGTGGCGATGTCGCGCTGGCCGCGCGCGCCGGCGGTGGCAGCGTGCTCACGCTGCGCTTGCCCCTCGCGCCGAAGCTAACCTAGTCACGCATGACGAGGAAGATCGCGTGCGCGATCGCGATCGGCTGCGCTCGATCCGCCTGCCACGCTTCGATCCGGACGTTCGCGATCCGGCGGCCGTGACGGCTGATCACGCTGGTCGCGTGGACATCCGACGGTCCGGCCGAGCGCAGATAATCGACGGTGAGCGTGATCGTCTTCGGCAGGACGATCGTCTCGGCGCGCCACAGCAGCTCGAACACCGCGGCGGATTCGAGCAGCGCACCGATCGAGCCGCCGTGGATCGCGGGGAGCTGCGCGTTGCCGATCAGGTGGTGCGAGAACCTCATCGTCGTGACGAGCTCGCCGCTCTCGGCGACCGCGGCTTCGAGGCCTAACAAGTTCGCGTACGGAATCGCTCCGATCATCGCGCCGAGGTCGTTGGTGCGCTTGGCCTCGGCGAGGCGTTCGAGGAGCGTCATGGCTTGTCGGCCTTCTTGCCGGTCTTGATCCCGAGCATGAACGTCGCTGCCGAGGTCGCGATCGGATCGTTCTCGTCATCGTGGAACGCGACCGCGCGGACGAAGGCGACGTTACGCGTGACCTTGTAGCAGTGCGCCTTGCCGATCACGTCGCGCGGAGGCTCGGCCGCGCGGAGGTAGTCGATGCGCAGATCGATCGTCGCGATCGGGCGCCATTCGGTGATCGCGGCGAACACCGCGGCCCCCGAAGCGCCATCCAGCAGGGCGGTGATCGCGCCTCCGTGGATGGTCCCGGTATCGGGGTTGCCCACCAGCTTCGGGTCGTAATGCAGCACGAACGCGGACCTGGACTCGCCCAGCTCGGTGCATTCGATGCCCAACGCCACGTTATGGGGAATCCCGGCGGTGAATCCCCGGATGACGTTAGAACGGACCTTGTCGTCGGCCACGGCCCGACATTAAGGTATCGCGATGTCGCGCGCACCCTCACTGACCTGGACCTTTGCGTTGGTGGTGGTACGTCTCGGCTCGCGCTTCCTCTTGGTCCAGGAGAAGAAGTACGGGACCACGTGGACGATTCCCGGGGGGCGCGTCGAGCCGGGTGAACAGATCGCGTTCGCCGCGGTTCGTGAGGTCCGCGAGGAAGCGGGCGTGCCGTGTCGGCTCGAAGGCATCCTGCGCGTCGAGCATCATGCCCAAGGGGATGGCGCGCGAATGCGGGTCATCTACGTCGCCTCGCCGATCGACGACACCGAGCCCAAGTCCGTGGCGGATGAAGAATCGCTGCGGGCGGCGTATCTCACGCTCGCGGAGATCAAGGCGCTGCCGCACCGCGGCCACGATCTCGTGCCGCTGCTCGAGAGCCTCGAGAACGGCCGCGCGGTGTTCCCGCTCGATCTGATCGGCCCGGAGCTCGCGATTTGACGATCCCGAACCTCGATGCACTCGGCTGGGACGGCGAATGGGCAGCTGCCGCGAAGCTGCTCGATCCGGACAGCACGACCGTGCCCGCGCGGATCACGGCCGAGCATCGGATCTCGTACCAAGCGACCACCGCGGCGGGCAGCGTCTGGTGCGAGGCGACCGGTAAGGCCTTCCACATCGCGGCCGACAAGCGGGCGCTCCCGCACGTCGGTGATTGGGTCTTGCTGGAGCGCTCGAGTGAGGCCGCCGCCGGCGCGGGCAACGCGGTGATTCGCGAGATCCTGCCGCGCCGCAACCTCCTCGTGCGGCGCGCCGCGGGTGAGGCCTCGGTGCCCCAGCCCATGGCTGCGAATATCGATCTCGGCCTGGTGCTGACCTCGGCGAACTCCGAGCTCTCGGCACCGCGGCTCGATCGCTATCTCGAGCTCCTCAAGTCGAGCGGCATCCCCGCCGCGATCGTATTGTCGAAGATCGATCTCGTCGAGCAGCCGCTCGAGCTCGTCGCGCAGATCATGACGACCACGCCCGACGTGCTCGTGATCCCGCTCTCGCTCGTCACGGTGACGGGGCTCGACGATCTGCGCTCGCTCGTACGCCCGCGGATGACCGCGGTGTTGCTCGGCAGCTCCGGCGTCGGCAAATCGACGCTGCTCAACGCGCTCTTGCCCGAAGCGGTCCAGGTCACGCTCGAGATCCGCGACGACGACCGCGGGCGCCACGCGACCACACGGCGCGAGCTGTTCGTCGCGAGCGATGGCTCGCTGTGGATCGACATGCCCGGCATGCGCGAGCTCGGGCGCTGGGCCAACGAAGAGGAAGAGGAGGAGGAGGTCGACTCGTTCGACGACATCAAGGCGCTCGCCGAGAACTGCAAGTTCCGCGATTGCTTCCACATCGCCGAGCCTGGCTGCGCGGTGCTCGAGGCCGTGGTCAAGGGCGAGCTCGACATCGATCGGCTCGCGAACTTCCAGAAGCTCTCGGTCGAGCACACCGTCGCGGTGACCGATCAGAAGACCGCTCGGCGGATCGCGGAGACCCAAAAGGCGAAAGCCAAGAAGTACGCCCCTCGAACGGGTAAAGGCGACGACGACTAATAGTGCTATAAGCCGCGCGTGATCGCGTTTGCAGGCGTCTCGAAGCAGTACGGCGGCCAGATCCTGTTCATGGACGCCTCGTTCCAGATCAACCCGAACGAGAAGGTCGGCCTCGTCGGTGCGAACGGCGCGGGCAAGAGCACGGTCTTCCGCATGCTCGTCGGCGAAGAGAGCCCCGATGACGGCAACGTCGAGAAGCCGAAGAAACTAACGCTCGGGTACTTTCGTCAGGACGTCGGTGACCTCGCGGGTCGCTCGATCCTCGCGGAGACCTGCGCGGGTGCGGGCGAAGTCTCGAAGCTCGCCGACGAGCTCGCCGTGCTCACCGCGAAGATGGAGCACCCCGGCGATGACCTCGACGCCGTCGTCGAGCGGTTCGCCGATGTCCAGGCGCGGTATCAAGATCTCGGCGGCTACGAGCTCGAGGCCCGCGCGCAGGAGATCCTCCATGGCCTCGGCTTCACGCAGGACCAGATGCCGCACGACATCGGCACGCTCTCGGGCGGCTGGAAGATGCGCGTGGCGCTCGCCCAGATCCTGCTCGCGAAGCCCGAGCTGCTCCTCCTCGACGAGCCGACGAACTATCTCGATCTCGAATCGATCCTGTGGCTCGAGCAGTTCCTCAAGGACTACGCGGGTACGGTCGTGATGACCTGCCACGATCGCGAGATCATGAACCGCGTCGTCACCAAGATCGTCGAGATCGATGGTGGCGAGATTCGCGCCTACACCGGCAACTACGACTTCTACGAGAAGATGCGCGCCGAGGAGACCGTGCGCCGCGAGGCCGCGTACGCGCGCCAGCAATCGATGCTCGCGAAGGAGAACCTGTTCGTCGAGCGCTTCAAGACCCACACCGCGAAGGCGGCGCAGGTCCAGAGCCGGATCAAGAAGCTCGACAAGATCGAGAAGGTCGAGCCGCCGCGCCGGATCATCGAGAAGAAGCTCGAGTTCAAGACCCCCCCGCGCTCCGGCGACGATGTCGTCAAGCTCGATGGGCTGACGAAGGCGTACGGCACGCGTAGCGTCCACAAGGACCTCTCGCTGACGTTCCGCCGCGGCGAGCGCTGGGCGGTGATGGGAGAGAACGGCGCGGGGAAATCGACGCTGCTGAAGATGATCGCCGGTGCGCTCGCGCCCGACAGCGGCAGCGCCACGATCGGTGCCGCGGTCTCGATGGGCTACTACGCGCAGCACGTGATGGAGGGCCTCGGCGGCAGTCACAGCGTGCTCGACGAGCTCCAGGAGCATGCGCCGGCGGCGAACCAGGGCACGCTGCGCAACCTCGCTGGCATGTTCGGGTTCCACGACGACGACGTGTTCAAGCCGATCAGCGTGCTCTCGGGTGGCGAGCGCGCGCGCGTCGCGCTCGCGAAGCTGATGCAGGACGCGCCGAACTTGCTCGTCCTCGACGAGCCTTCGAACCATCTCGACATCGTCACCAAGCGCGCGCTCGTCACGTCGCTCGCGCAGTACGAAGGCACGCTGATCTTCGTCTCGCACGATCGGCAATTTCTCTCCGCTCTCGCGACGCGGGTGCTCGAGCTCTCGACCGGCGGCAAGCCTCACATCTACGGCGGCAGCTACGACGAGTACGTCCAGTCGACCGGCCACGAAGCGCCCGGCATGCGCCAAGATCCGTAGGGCAGCCAAAGGGCAGCCAAAGGGCAGCCAAAGGGGATCGACCCCGCGTGGTATCTTTGCGTGTGGGGAATGACGAGCGGCCGAGGGCACCGGGACAACCACCACAGACCTCGCAACGTACCGTCTACGGAGTGCCGACGCCGACGCCTCCGTCCAGGGTGCCCGACGCGACGCCACGGCCGAGTGCTGGGGTGCCGTCGCGCCTGATCACTCCGAGCCTCGGCACGACACCGCGCGCCGCCGAGCCTGCTCCGAGTGGATTCGAATCCGACGCGGGCACCGGCCAGGCGCCACACCTGCCGACCTCCGATCCGCAACCACCTGTGGACCTCGTCGCCGCCGGCATCGGCCTCGAACCCGGTGCGCGGATCCATCAGTACGAGCTGATCCGCGAGCTCGGCCGCGGCGGCATGGGCCTCGTGTTCGCCGCGCGCGATACCAAGCTCGGCCGGCGCGTCGCGATCAAGTTCTTGCTCAATGCCTCGCGTGGGGTTGCCGAGCGGTTCCTGGTCGAAGCGCGTGCGACCGCGCGCTGCGATCACGAGAACATCGTCATCATCCACGAGGTCGACGAGCTCGACGGCATGCCGTACATGGTGCTCGAGTTCCTCGAGGGTCAGACGCTGCGTGACCTGATGGGCGCTTTCAACAGCGGCCAGATGATGGCGCCGTCGCGCGTCGTCGATCTCACGCTGCCGATCGCGCGTGCACTCGCACGTGCGCACGAGGAAGGCATCGTCCACCGCGATCTCAAACCCGAGAACGTCTTCGTGACGAACGCGGGCCAGGTCAAGGTGCTCGACTTCGGCATCGCGAAGGCGCTCGGCCCCGACGAGCATCAGCCCGCGGTCGCGAAGGGCGGCATCAACCGCACGATGTTCGGCGGCGATCAGGTCCCGGTCAACCTCACGCGCGAAGGTGCGATGGTCGGCACGCTGCCGTACATGTCGCCCGAGCAGATGGGCATCGGCGAGGTCGATGCGCGCTCCGATATCTGGGCGGTCGGGATCATGATGTGGGAGATGCTGCTCGGCAAGCATCCGGTCGAGCCACTCACGACCGATGCGCTGATCATGAACGCCATCGCCGACGAGCCGATGCCGTCGCTGCGCGAGACCGCGCCGCACTTGCCCGAAGGCATGATCGCGCTCGTCACCGGCGCGTTGCGCAAGCGCCAGGCCGAAAGGATCCCGAGCGCACACGAGCTCGTGCGTCGGCTCGAGGAGATGCTGCCCGGCCGTCAGGGGCGGGCCCTTGGTGATGGCGAGAGCCCGTACCCCGGCCTCACCGCCTTTCAAGAGAGCGATGCGAACCGATTTTTCGGTCGCGGTCGCGACATCGCACGCATGGTGCAACGCGTGCGCGAGCTGCCGGTCACCGCGATCGTCGGACCGTCGGGGGTCGGCAAGTCGTCATTCATTCGCGCGGGTGTCGGGCCGGCCCTCAAGGCGTCCGGCGAGCACTGGGAGGTGGTCACGCTGCGGCCGGGCCGCCAGCCCCTCGCCGCGCTCGCGAGTATCGTGCAGCGCCTGACCACGCGGACGGGCACCGATGCGCAGAAGCAGATGGTCGAGCATGCGCAGACCATCTATCGCCTGCGTAACGAGCCTGGCTATGTCGGCACGTTGTTGCGCAACCGCGCGCGCGCGACGAACACCCAGCTACTCTTGTTTGTCGATCAGTTCGAAGAGCTCTACACGCTCGTCCCCGATCTCGAAGAGCGCCGCGCGTTCACCGCGGCGCTCGCGGGCGTCGCCGACGACACCGCCGCGCCCTTGCGGGTGGTCGTGTCGATGCGCTCCGACTTCCTCGATCGCGTCGCCGAGGATCAGCGCTTCCTCGAAGAGCTCTCGCGCGGTCTGGTGTTCCTGCAAGCACCCGATGCGACCGGCCTGCGCGAAGCCCTGACCGCACCGATCGAGATGGTCGGCTACCGGTTCGAGAACCCGGCGATGGTCGACGACATGCTCGGCGCACTCGCCGGGGTGCCCGGTGCGTTGCCACTCCTCCAGTTCGCGGCGAGCAAGCTCTGGGATGCGCGCGATCGCACCAATCGGCTGCTCACGGTCGCGAGCTACCAGGCGATCGGTGGCATCCAGGGCGCGCTCGCCACGCACGCCGACGACGTCGTCGCGCAGATGAACCAGGCGCAACAGCAGCTGACCCAGCGGATCTTCCGCCGCCTCGTCACGCCCGAGCGGACGCGCGCGATCGTCGAGCTAGCGGACCTCTATCAGCTCACACCCGATCACAAGGAGATCGTGCGGATCATCGATCTGCTCGTCGCGGCGCGCCTGCTGGTCGTCCAGACTCGCGGCGATGCTGGCGGCGGCTCCGCCGAGATCGTGCACGAGTCGCTGATCGATCGCTGGCCCACGATGCGCCGCTGGCTCGACGAGGATCAAGAAGACGCCGCGTTCCTCGTGCAGCTCGCCGCGGCCGCCAAGCAGTGGGAGGCAAAGGGCCACGCCTCCGGCCTGCTGTGGCGCGGCGACGCGATGGAAGAAGCGCGGCGCTGGTACCACGCGCACCCGCGCGTGCTCGCCGCGCGCGATCTCGCCTTCTTGAAGGCCGTGTTCGCGCTCGCCTCGCGCGGCCAGCGCACGCGCCGGATCCTGCTCGGCGTCGTGATCGTCGTGCTCGGCGGTGGTGCGCTCGCGGCCTCTGCCGCGGCCGTGATGATCCGCAGCGCGCAGCAGTCCGCGGTCGAGAACGAGAAGAAGGCGCTCGCGAACGAGAAGAAGGCCGTCGAGCAAGAGGCGCTCGTCAAAGGCGAGCGCGACACCGCGCAGAACGCGCTCGCCGAGCGCGACAAGAAAGAGACCGAGCGCCTCGCCGCCGCGGCCGCCCAGAAGACCGCCGAACAGAAAGCGGCGACCGCCGAGGCCAGCACGGCCGAGCTCAAGAAAGAGACGACCGAGCAGCTCGAGGCCGACAAGCTCAAGCTCGAGGCCGAGAAGCAGGCCGCGATCAAGGCCAAGCTCGCTGCCGAAGCGTCGGCCGTCGAGGCGAAGCGCGCGAAGGAGCTCCTCGCCGTCGAGCTCGCCAAGTCCAGGGCCGAGAACGAGCGGATCAAGGGCGAGAAGATCACGCGCACGCTGAAGTAGCGGCGTGCTCTTCGGGACGAGCGATCCTAGAAGCGACCGCTCAGCGTCACGAGGCCGCCGCCGTCGTGGGTCGGCGTGAGGTTCACGGCGGTGACGCCGGGCTTCTCGGGATTCTCCTCGTACACGGTGCGGCCGCGGTTCACGTAGAGCAGCACGCTGCCGACGATCGCGGTCGCGGCACCGACCGTCATCACGCTGATCGCGATCTTGTTCTCGGTCTGCGCGCGATCTCGGTCGGAGGTATCGACCTGGCCGGGCGTGCAACCGGTGTTCGCGCAATTCGTCGACACGGCGCGGTCGTAGCTCGACATCGACTGGCTCGCCTCGTACTGGAGGATGCCACCGAACCCGGCGAGCACGAGGCCGCCGCCGAACACGGTCCACGGGATCCAGTTCGGATAGCGATGGACGACCTTCGCGGCCTTGCCGAGCTCGACGAGCGACATGGCGGTAGCTGGCTGGTGCGCGCCACCGATGACGACGACCTGCGTCGACCTGGTGAGGAACCCCGTTTTGGTACCGACGAGCTGGTGTTGTCCCGGCGCGACGCGACGATGCTCCTTGCCGGGGCACGCGAGCAGCGGTTGCCCGTCGAGCGTGATCGAGACGCCCGCTTGCTCGCAGTGAACTTCGAGGTCACCGATCTGGTTCGCGAGCAGCTTCTGGTAGCTGAGCGCCTCGGTGTAGACCGCGTCTTCGAGGGGCGCGGCGCCGTACGCGAGTGCGAACGCGAGGTTGTCGCTTGCTTCGACCGGCCGATCGAGCTGGATCAAGCAGCGGACGATGTTGAAGCGGATCGCGGGGTGATCCCACGCGCCGATCGCGGCCTTGTACTTCTCGAGTGCAGGCGCGTAGTCCTTCTCGAGGAACAGCGCATTGCCTTCCTCGAGCAGCTTCTGGCTCTGCGTCTTCTGCGCCTCGCTGACGCCGACGGCCCAGGGTTGATTCGCATCCGCGCGTGCGATCCGGGGCGCAAGCGCCGCCGATGCCAGTGCCACCACCAGCGACAGTTTCGAGACCCACTCCCTCATGGTTCGAGTGTAACGACTACGGGTCGTCGTCGGTCGGGGTGGGCTTCTTCTTCTGCTTTTTCTTGTGCTTCTTGACCGGCTTGGCCACTTCGTCGGCAGGTGGTGACGGCGCTGTTTCGGGAGGCTTGGGCAATGCCGGCGCGATCACGGTCTTGTACTGCGTGCCGACGCCCGGCTCGTCGACGGCGAGCGATTCCTGGAGCGCGATCATCTTCCAATCGCTGCCGGTCTTCTCGAACACGGCAAAGACCCGAAGCGGCAGTGGGTCGGTGTCATCTTCGAACCGGACGACCGGCACGGTCGCCCAGGCGAGCTGACCATCGGCGGTCGCTTGCGCGGTGACCTGACCGGCGGCGGTCTCGCGCACGTGCGCATCGTTGCGCTTCTCGAACAGCTTCTTGATCTCGGCCTTGCCGTGCGTGACGTCACCCGATCCTGGACCGATCACGACCGCATCGCTGCGCTTCGCGAGCTCGTCGCCCCACAGCGCCTGCGCGTTGAGCCCTCGCGTGAGCTTGTCGGCGGCACCCTTGGCGACCGCGTCGATCTTCGCGACTGCCGCCATGCCGGGCGGCACGACCGCATCCTTCTTGAGGCTCTCGTGTACCGACTTCATCGTCGGCGTGCGCGCGACGGTCGCGGCGCTGACTTGCCAGACGTCGTCGGCGTTCGACAGCACGGCGGTCAAGGTCATCGCGGTCCCCGAGACATCGACGACATCGAAGGCCCACGCCGAGCGCCCGCCGGGCGAGGCCACGATCGTCAGCTGACCGGAGTGCAGACTCGGCTTTTTCTTCGGATCGACGATCGCCTTGAGCGCGACCAGGGCATCCGCGCGCGTCGCGTGAGCATCGGCTTTGCGCGGGCCGTACACCACCATCGGCTCGGCGAACAACGTCATCAACCCGTCCGTATCGGCGTGCGAGATCGAGCCATAGATCTCCTGGATCAGGCCCTTCGCATCTTTCTCCGCGGTGCCCTCGTCGACCGCTTCCTGCTTCGGTTTCTCGGGCGTGCCCTTACCGCCACCGCCACAGGCCATACACGCGATCGCGAGAAGCGAGAGCGTGCGCATCAACGCTGCTTCGCGGCGACTCGTTTAGCGTTCGAAGAGTGGTTCGAAGACGGCGCGGCCAAGAGGCCCGGCGATGTGAGGTCGTCGTTCGCCGGCGCGGCGAGCGTGACCTGGGTGTCCTCGCCGACCACCGTCTGGTTCATCTGGTTCGTCTGGTTTGTTAGCCCGGTCGCGCGCGGGAAGCGACGCGGCTGGATCTGCGACGGATCGGTGACCTGCGTGATCGTAGGGACCGGAATCACGGTGCGACCGGGCTGCGTCTGCGGCGAGACGATCTGGACCGGGCGCGTCGGTTGCGTGATGCGTGGGAGGGGCGCGGGTGCGGCGCTGATCGCGGTCTTCGTGCGATCGCTCGTATCCCAGCGATCGGCGATCGGCGGCTTCACGGGTGTGATCGGCGAGGTCTGGCTCTTCGCGCGGATGCGCAGAGCTGGAGCGACCGGTGCGGGCACCGCAGGCGGTGCCGGGCGAAGTGCTGGCGTCGCCGCGACCTGCGTCTGTTGGGCGAGGGCTTCGTCAGCCCACTCGGCTTGCGCGCGAGCACGCGCGACCGCGATCTCCCACTCCCACTCGTCCTCCAGAGGCTCCAGAGGCTCCAGAGGCTCGGCCTCCATCTTTTCGAACTCGTCGACGCGGATCATCGGCTGGGTCTCGAGCGGAAGCGGCGTCGGCGCGCGCTTGGGTCCGAGCGGCGCCATCGCGAGCACCGGCGAAGCGAGGGTCGCGACCGGAGGGCGAGTCGGAATCGGCGGGCGCGCGACGACCGTGCGGGTTGATGGCGCCGCTGGCATGGGCGCAGGAATGGCGCTTGCGTTGGCCGTGGCTCGTGGAGTAGCCGGCGGCGACTGCCAGCGAGCGAGCTCCATCGCAGCTAGGTCGCCTTCACGCCAGCCGACGATCTTGCCGCCAAATCCATCGTCGAGCACCGCAGGACGCGTAGAT
This sequence comes from Kofleriaceae bacterium, assembly GCA_025357755.1. Taxonomy (GTDB): domain Bacteria; phylum Myxococcota_A; class Polyangia; order Haliangiales; family Haliangiaceae; genus JABFXX01. The sequence continues at coordinate 24,255 of JANXOP010000310.1, forward strand.
AGCAGCCGTCCCTCGGGCGTGAGCACGAGTCCGTAGTCGCCGAGCTTCGAGAAGCCCATCCGCCGCAGCAAGCTACTGATCGCCATGCGGGGGTGAATTGCACCCGGCAGGCCAGCACATCGGGCACGCCCTGCCCTGGATTGCCGACCCTCGGCAGCACATCAGGCGCATCGATCCGCGCGGATCCATGCGCTCCGGTCGTCCTGGTGACTCGCGTACTGGGGCCGGTACCCCCGATCGTTGCGGGGCCCCTACCACCCAGTGAAGACCTTGCGCAGGCCCTGCGCTCGCTAGTTGCCCTTGTACCTTGGCGGTCGACCCTCGGCAAACGCGGCCAGGCCTTCGTCCCGGTCTTCGCTGTAGAGGGTCACCTCGTAGCACTCGCGCTCGATGCTTAGCGCCTCGGACAGCTCCTTGCCGTAGCCCCGCTGGATCGCGGATTTGGCTGACATGAGCGAGAGCGGCGCGCACCCCGCGAGCTCCGCGAGCATGCCTTCGACCGTCGCGCGGAGCTGGTCACGAGCGACCGCTTGGTGGACCAGCCCGATCTCGGCCGCGCGTCCCGCCGTGATCCGGCGACCTAACAAGATCAGCTCCTTCGCACGTGCTTCACCGACGAGCCGCGGCAGGCGCTGCGTGCCACCGGCGCCCGGCATGATACCGAGCCGCACTTCGGTGAGCCCGACCTCGGCGCCGTCGACGAGGATCCTGAGATCGCAGGCCATCGCGAGCTCGAGGCCACCGCCGTAGGCCGAGCCGTTCATCATGCAGATCGTGGGCTTCCGGATCTCGCCCCACGTCTCGATCGCCGTCGCGATCGCGTTGATGTACGGACCGGTCTCGCTCGCCGGTACGCCCTTGCGCTCCTTGAGATCCGCGCCCGCGCAGAAAGCCTTGTCACCCGCACCGGTGAGGACGATCGCGCGCACGCTGTCCTTCTGATCGAGCTCGAGCGCGACGTCGGTCATCCGCGTATTCACCGCACGCGACAGTGCGTTGCGAACGTCGGGGCGATTGATCGTGACCCACGCGACGCCGGCTTGTTCTTCGACGAGGACCTCAGTCATTCACGGACGGTAACAGAACTACGCACCGCCACGCTCGGTGTGGCGGCGCTGGCGCGCCTGCTTCCCGAGGTGAGCCTTGAGATACTTCGAGGGCAGCTCGTGACCGACGAAGGTCGCCGCGCCGCGCGAGGCATCGACGAGCTTGTCGAGATCGATGCCGGTCTTGACGCCCATCGCATGACACATCGCGACGACATCCTCGGTCGCGAGGTTGCCCGAGGCGCCGGGCGCATACGGACAACCGCCGAGCCCGCCCGCCGACGAATCGATCGTGGAGATGCCGAGCTGCATCGCGACGACGCAGTTCGCGAGCGCGGTGCCCTGCGTGTCGTGGAAGTGCACGGCGAGCTTGTCGACACCTTGCTTCGCGATGATCCGGCCGAGCACGTCCTCGACCTGCAGCGGGTTGGCGACGCCGATCGTGTCGCCGATCGAGATCTGGAACACGCCCATCGCGGCGAGCTTGTCGATCAACGCGACGACGACTTCGGGATCGACATCGCCCTCGTAGGGACACCCGAACGCGGTCGACAGATACGCGCGCACCTTCAAGCCCGCATCGCGCGCGGGCTGCACGACCTCCTCGAAGGCAGCGAGGGTCTCGGCGATCGTCTTGTTGACGTTCTTCTTGTTGTGCGTCTCGGACGCCGACATGAAGACCGCGATCTCTTTCATGCCCGAAGCGAGCGCCGCGTCGAGGCCGCGCCGGTTCGGCACGAGGGCACTCATCCGCACGCCCGGCGGTCGCGCGACCCCTCTCGCGACTTCGGCCGCGTCGGCGAGCTGCGGGATCCACTTCGGCGACACGAAGCTCGTGATCTCGATCGCGCGAATGCCCGCGGCGACGAGCGCATCGATGAAGCGGATCTTGTCCGCCGTCGGCAGCGTGCGCGCCTCGTTCTGTAGGCCATCGCGCGGCCCGACCTCGTAGATGGTGACCTCCGGTGGGAGCTTCACGGCCTAACTCTAGTCCCGCACGAGGCTGTCGACCAGCGACGGCGTCAGCTCGTCGAGAGAATCGATCACCCGGTGAGCATGATCCTGCTTCCAGCCACCAAAATTGCCTGCCCGGATGGCCAGCACGTAGCAACCGGCCTCACGCCCTGCCGTGATGCCAGCCTCCGAGTCCTCGAGCACGATGGCTTCGGACGGGTCGAGGCCGAGCGCGGTGAGCGCCGCGAGGTAGCCATCCGGCGCAGGCTTACTCCGCGCGACATCTTCGGCAGCGAAGATCACGTCGAAGGCGGCATCCGGCCCGAGGTGCGGCAAGACCTGGGTGACTTCCTGGCGCGAGCTGCCGGTGACGAGAGCGCGCTTGTACGCCGCGCGCGTCCAGCGCAGCGTCTCCTTCGCGCCCGGCAGCACGGTGATCCCCATCTCGGCGATCACCTCGTCGCGCATCGTCGCGGTCTTCGCGATCATCTCGGCACGAGACCACGCGATCTGCGGATAGCGCGTGGTCAGGCTGTCGTAGATCGCGACCCAGGACTTGCCGATGATGAAGTCGCGATCGTACTGCTCGATCTCGATGGCATGCAGGCGCGACAGTGCCCTCGCCATCGCCTCGGCGGTCTCGCGTTCGGAGTCGACGAGCGTGCCGTCGAGGTCGAACAAGAATCCCTTGATCACGGGCGCGTTGTAACACGCACCTTTGTTTCGCGTGTAACCCCAGGTGCAAGGGCGTGCACTGTCCCTGTGTCATGCTCGCAACCATGCGCTCGTTGTTGTCCGCCACCCTTGCTCTCGCGCTCACCTCCTGTGCGAGCCATGCGACGCGATCGGTCGCGCTCTACGAGAAAGGTGACTACACGGGCGCCGCGCAGGCAGCCGACGACGGCCTGACCTCGCACCCCGACGACGATGCCTTGTGGGGGATGCGCGTGCGCTCCGCCCTCGCGCTCGGTGATGCACCTGGCGTCGCGCGCGCGTACACCGACTACACCGCGCGCCACGGTGGCGACGATGCGGAGCTCTTGCGCGACCTCGCGGAGGCGACGATCGAACAAGCGCTGACCTCGCCCTCGGTCAAGCTCAAGATCCTCGCCATCGCAGCGGTCGAGGATCTCCAGATCAACGACCTCGCGGATAGCGTCGCGCAGGCGATGGGCGACGAGGACGATCGCGTGCAGGCCGCCGCCTCGGTCGCCGTGATCCATGGCTTCGCGCAAGCGCCGCAGGTCGCCTCCGACATGCTGCACAGCGAGAACGTCGAAGCCCGCCGGATCGCGCTCGAGGGCGTGGCGAAGAAGATCGGCAAGCTCGCGATCGCGGACATCGAGAAGGGCGCGATCGATCCCGATGCGCGCGTCCGTGCGATCGCGGTGCGCTGGCTCGGTCAGTACAAGGACAAGGATGCGGTCGAGGTCTGCACCAAGCGGCTCCACGATCCGGACGAGCACGTGCGGGCGGCGGCCGCGATCGCGCTCGCGAAGATCGGACTCGGTGATACGCGCGATGTCGCCAAGCGGGCGCTCGCCGACAAGGCGCTCGTGGTCCGGCTCGCCGGTGTCACGGTGCTCGCCATGGAGAAGGCCGACGGACTGCTCGTCGAGCTCACCGATGATGCGAACCCGATCGTCGCACTCGAAGCCGCGATCGCGGTCAAAGCTGGCCATCCCGAGCTCGCGCAGAAGGCGGTCGCGAAGGCGATTACGTCCGAGGATTGGACCGTGCGCGCGGGCGCAGGAAACTCGCTCGCTCGCGCGCTGGACAAGGCAGGCGTGATCGCTGTCGCCAAGCAGCTCTCCGCCGACCAGGAGCTCGGGGTCCGGCTCGCGGCCGCGCGCGCACTCGTCCACGCAGGCGATGTCGCGGATGCGACGCCGGTGTTCTCCGCGGCCCTCGGCAGCGAGGACGCGGCCCTCGGCAGCGAGAACGCGATCAATGCCGCGGCCGATCTCGGCGCACTCGGCGATGCCCGCGGGCTCGAAGCGCTCGCGGGCTTCGCGCGCGATCCAAAACGCACCGCCGAACAACGCGCGGCCGCCGCGACCGCACATCGCGTCGCGCATCACGTGACCGCCGGGCTCGTCGCCGCGCTCGCGGACTCGAGCGGGTTGGTCCGGGTGCAGGCCGCGGCCACGATCGACGCGCTCGCCCACTGACGCATCGCAGGATCTGCGCGAGCATTCAGGGGCCCGGCGGTAACACGCCTGTAACCACCCTGATCGCTAGTTGTTACAAGCTGCCCGTCTATGCGGAACCTCGTTCGTCTCGGCGTGATGGCCGGACTGTGGGTCGGATCGGCGCGACCCGCGCTCGCAGTCCCGGATTGCAGCACCCTGCCGAATCCGATCTACCTCCAGGTCGGCGACACCCAGGTCAACTTGATGAAGGCGCTCGGTCGCAAGCTGCGCGACAACACGGCCAAGCCGATCACGCTGGTCTGGGCGAGCACCGGCTCGTGTACGAATATCGCGACGACCTACGGTCACACGCAGATCGCGAGCACGCTCGTGATGTCGTACGCACCTTCGATCGCGGAGAACCCGACCTTCGTCCCCAGCAACACCGCGCCGACCTGCGCGTACACGATGCCGGTCTACGTCGACATCGGAAATTCGGCGCTGTTCAACAGCGCGTGCACCAATGCGGCGCCCCCGGCGAACGTCAACCTCACGATCGGGCCGCGTCAGGGCTACGTGCTCGCGATGCCGAAGGGCACCGACCAGACCGCGATCACCGCCGAGGAGGCGTACTTCGTCTTCGGCTTCGGCCCGACGCTGCTCCAGGCGATGGGGGCGGCGATCGCGCCATGGACCGACGAGGCGCAGCTGGCGATCCGGACCACCACGAAGAGCACGTTGCTCGCGTGGGCAGCGAACATCACGGTGCTGGCCGCGAAGTGGCACGGCGTGAAGAACGACACCTCGACGATGGTCGTCGCGGCGCTGACTGGCTCGTCGAATCCCTCGGCCGCGATCGGCATCCTCGGCAGCGAGGTCTACGACGGCCTCCGCGGCTCGCTCACCGCGCTCGCGTTCCGCGCGTTCGAGCAGTACGCCGCGTACTACCCGGACTCGACCGCGACGTCGCGCGACAAGAAGAACCTCCGCGACGGTCACTACACCGTGTGGTCACCCACGATCTGGATGGACTACGTCACGAACGGCATCCCCGACAAGCCCGACGCGCGCTACGTCATCGACCTGATCGCAGGTCACGAGGTCACGCCCGCACCGAACTTCGACGCGAATGTCGTGGTCTCCAGTGTCGGGCTCACGCCCGATTGCGCGATGCGCGTGCAGCGCTCGTTCGAAGGCGGTCCGCTGTCGCTGTACAAGCCGCCCACCAGCTGCACCTGCAAGTTCGAAGCGACCGTCGATGCCTCGAGCTGCGCGACGTGCTCGGCCGGCGCGACGTGCGCCACCGGCGTCTGCCGAAACGGCTACTGCGAGGAGTTCTAGGATGCGCGCGCTGTTTTTCTCGACCCTGATGCTCGCGTTCGCACCCGCATGCAGCGACGATGCGAACACATCTCCGAAGAAGGACGCGGGCGTCGTCATCGACGCACCACCATCGAGTGGACCCGACGCGAACTGCTTCACCAATCCCCAAACCCACGAAGAGATCATCAACGCGTGTACGTCCGCGCAGAAGATCTACAAGTCGACCACGCTGCCGCTGCTAAACGCAGACGGCACGTTGCCGGCCTTGCCGTAACGCTGGTCTGCGCGACGGCAGGAGCGGATCCGATGGATCCCCCTGCCGACCTGCATGACACGCATCGGCCAACGGTCACGACGTTGGGCTGGACGACCGTGCTCGACGCGTTCGTCCAGATCGATGCGGTACCGTACAGCCAGCACTCGCTCGACGAGGTCGATCCTGCGGGGACCGGCGCGCCGTTGAACGAGGAGAGCTTCACGATCCGCCACGGCTTCTTCCGGATCGAGGCGAAGCGCGAGAACTACTTCGCGGAGCTCGAGCTCGACGGCAACACCGTCAAGGGCCCGGCCGCGCGGATCCAGACGAGCCAGGTCGGGTGGCGCTATCCCGACGACGACGGCGATGCCCTCGTCCGCGCGCGTGCGGGGTTGATGTTGATCCCGTTCGGCGCGCTGGTCCCGACCAACGCGCGCTATCGCTCCTTCATGGAGCAGCCGACCTTCTTGCGCGCACTGTTCCCTGGCGATGTCGATGCAGGCGCGAACGTGGACGGCGCGTACGGGCTCGTCCGCTACTCGGTCTCGGCGATGAACGGTGCGCCGGTCGGCGATGCGCAGTGGGCTGGCCGCGATCCGAGCTCGAGCTACGACTTGATGGGGCGGCTCGGCACCGACCTCCCGCTGCCGCATCGCGGGCGGTTCGTCGCCGGCATCTCGGCCGTGACCGGCCGCGGGCTGCACGCGGGCACGCCGCCGACGAAAGACTCGCTGCAGTGGGTCGACGAGAATCAGGACGGCATCATCCAGGTCACCGAGCTCGTCGACGTGCCCGGCAGCCCGGCGATCCCGTCGCAGGCGTTCTCGCGCGATGCGATCGATCTCGATGCGACGATACACTGGTGCCTCGCAGCGCTCGGCCACGGCCAGCTCCAGTTCGAGGGCGCGCTCGCGAAGAACCTCGATCGCGGCGTGGTCTACGCGGATCCGATCGCGCGCTCGCGCGATGTTCGAGAGCTCGGCTTTTCGCTCGCGCTCGTACAGGAGCTCGGCCCTTTCGCGCTCGCGGGCATTCGCTACGATCGGTACGACGCGGATCGCGATGCGATCGAGCAAGCCGGCGTCGCGACCGTGTACACGCACGAGGTGTTCTCGACCCTGTCACTCATGGCCTCGGCGCGGTTTCGTAGCGCGCGCCTGATCGGCCAGTACGATCACGCGACGAACCCGTTCGGTCGCGCCGATAACGGCGAGCCGACCACGCTGCGCGCCGACAAGCTGACCTTTCGCGCGCAGGTGGAGTTCTGATGCGGGTCTTCTTCGGGCTGATCCTGATCGGGCTGGGCGGCTGCAACGCCGCGACGAACGAGCTCGGCTACGGCAACGCGCTCGTGATCGCGAACGCGCAGTTTCGCCCGGGCGGCTTTCCCGCGCCGACGGATGGGCCCGGGACCGTGCAAGTCGCTGGCGCTGCATCCACGACGATCGGCACGTTTCGCACGCGCCTCCACGCGGTGCTCGCGCCGGATGCCCAGGGCGCGATCATCGGCCTCCAGGGTGCTGACGGCGCGTGGATCATCGCGGCCGGTCAGCCCGACTTCGACACACCGGGACAACCCTCGGCGACCGCGACCTACGGCTTCGATCCGAGTGTGCTGGCGGGACCGCAGACGATCTTGCTCGCCGCGACCGATGCCGCGGGTCGCATCGGCGTGGCGAGCTCGCTCGACGTGGTCGCGGGCGCGGCGCCGGTGCCCGAGGGCGACCTGGTGGTCGGGCTCGCGTGGGAATCGACCGCGGATCTCGATCTCCACGTCCTCGATCCACTCGGCGGTGAAGCGTGGAGCGACAAGCCGAACACGTCGCTCGCGCCGCAGCCCGGGATGCCCGTCGATCCGTCGGCCTACCTCACAGGCGGCATCCTCGATCACGATGGCAACGCGAACTGTCATCTCGACAATCCCGCGAACGAGCACGTGATCTGGAAGACCCGCCCCGGTGCGAACGGCGACGTCGCACCCGTGATTCCTGCGGGCACGTACACGGTACGCGTCGACGCGCGCTCGCTCTGCAAGGACGCGGCAGCCGCGTGGTACGTCGAGGTCTATGGGCGAGGTGTGTTGCTCGCGGCCGCGCGTGGCGAAGCGACCCCCGAGGATGTGCGCGGCGATCACCGCGCAGGCGCCGGCGTCACGGCGCTGACGTTCACGCGCCCGTGAAGCTCGTCTCCACCGCGATCGTGCTGGTCTCCGGCACCGCCTTCGCCGACACCACGATCCACGGTCTCGTGATCGATCACACGACGCAGCAACCGGTCGGTGGCGCGCTCGTCCAGCTGGCGGGAGAGCTCGCGGCGACGAGCGACGACGGCACGTTCGATCTCGTCGTGCGCGATGGCACGTACACGCTCGACATCACCGCCGATTGGCTCGTACCCGCGCATCGCCGCGTGGTCGCGAACGGTACGGCGCTCGTCCTCACGCTCGAGGTCACACCGCGCGGCCATGCAGGCGAGCAGATCGAGATCACGGATATCGCTCCGCGTGCGCTCGGTGAGGTCACCGTCGATGCGAGCTTCGCGCGCTCGGTGCCTGGCGGCGGTGATGCCGCGAAGATCGTCCAATCGCTGCCAGCGGTCGCCCGTCCTGCGGCGGGCTCGACCGAGATCGTGGTGTGGGGTGCAGCGCCGAGCGAGACCCGGATCTTCGTCGAGGGCGTCCCCGTACCCGCGCTCTATCACCTCGGGGGCTATCGCTCCGCGCTCGGCAACGATCTGATCGGCGACATCCACCTCGCGCCCGCCGCTTTCGGGGTCGACCGCGGGCGCGCGATCGGTGGCGTGATCGATCTCGATCTCGAGCTCGGCGATCCGGCGAAGGCGCCCGCCTGGCGCGTGTCGGCCGATGTCCTCGATGGGAGTGTCGAGGGCAAGACCACCCTCGGCGGCGCGACGATCGCCGCGGCCATTCGCCAGAGCTGGCTCGATCGGGCGATCGGCGTGATCGAAGATCCTCACACGCTCGCACCGAACGCGCCGCTGCCGCGGTGGAGCGATGCCCAGGTCGTGATGCGCGCGCCGCTCGCCGACGACCTCGTGCTATCCGCGTGGGTGATCGGTTCGCTCGATTCGCTCGATCGCACGTTGAGCTCGACCGATCCGGCGACGCAGACCTCCCAGCAGATCGAGCAGCAGACGATCCGCGGCGAGGTCGCGTTGCGCCGCGATCGCCGCGACGGCTTCGATCGCGCAGCTGTCTGGTTCGGTCGCGATCACGCGAGCGACGCTCTCGCGGTCGGCCCGATCTCGGCGGACCAGCGCACCGATAGCTGGGTCGGGGGCGCGCGCGCGATGCAGAGCCGCACGCTCGGCCACGGCCTCGCGCTCGCGATCGGCGCCGACCTCGATAGCGAGCTCGCCGCCCTGCACCGCCGCGGCTCGCTGACGATCCCCGCGCGCGAGGGTGACCTGTCGATCTTCGGCCAGCCTCCGGGCGACGACGTCGCGGCCGATTCCTGGCATTCGTCGACGATCGACGCGGCAGGCCACGTCGCGCTCGACGGTTCGTTCGGCCCGATCACGGTGACCGCCGGCGTGCGCCTCGATGCGTGGCTGCTCACCGCGAGCCGCCTTACTCCACGCGCCGGCTCCACGATCAAGGTTGGTAGCCAGGCCACCCAGCTCACCGAGGATCCGCGCGGCTCGATCAAGCTGCGGGTCAGCGACGACTTCGATCTCCGCGGCGATGCCGGCCTCTATCACCAGGCGCGCGCCGCGAGCGACACCAGCGCGGTGTTCGGCACACCCGATCTCGGCCTCGAGCGCGCGTGGCACGCGATCGCGGGCGGCCAGTGGCGCCACGCGCCGTTCGCGCTCGAAGCCGCGGGCTACGCGCGCTGGCTCGACCACCTCGTCGCTCGCGACCTCGCCGTGACGCCGACCCTCGCGCACGCACTGACGCAAGATGGCATCGGCAACGTGCTCGGCATCCAGCTCACCGCACGCGTGATCGGGTGGCACGGCCTCTCCGGCTGGCTCAGCTACAACCTGTCGCGCAGCCGTCGCAAGGACGCGGCCGATCAACCATGGCGCTACTTCGATCACGATCAGACCCACGGCCTGATCGCGGTCGCCGGCTGGGAGCACGGCCCGTGGACCCTCGGTGCGCGCCTGCGGTTCGCCACCGGCGAGCCGCGCACGGCGGTGATCGGGGCCTTCTTCGACAGTCGCACCGGGCGCTACGAGCCGATCCGCGGCGCGCACGACGGCACCCGCCTGCCCGCCTTCTTCGCCGCCGATCTGCGCGGCGAGCGGCGCGTTCCGCTCGGTTCGATCCACGGCGCGATCTATCTCGAGCTCCAGAACCTCACGAACCGCGCGAATGCCGAGGAGCTGATCTACAGCGCCGACTTCTCGCACCAAGGTTATCTCACCAGCCTCCCGCTGCTCGCGATCGCGGGCCTGAGGATCGAGCAATGATGAAGTGCGCCGCGATCCTCGTCGCGTTGATCGGCGTTGGTTGTGATCGTTCGCTCGATCAACGCCTCGCGATTGTCGATCGACCGCGCGTGCTCGCGATCACGACCGAGCCAGCCGAGGTCACACCCGGCGCCTCCGTCACGCTGACCGCACTCCTCGCCGGACCCGGGGGCCCGCTGGCGGCATCGCCAGCGTGGTCGCTGTGCACCGCACCGAAGCCACCGACCGAGGACAATTCCGTCGCCGATGACTGCCTCGCCGACGCGGTCACCGAGCTCGGAACGGCGGCACTGATCGAGGCCACGATCCCTGATGATGCGTGTCGCACGTACGGCCCCGATGTCGCGGCGCCTGGCTATCGCCCGCGCGATCCGGATGCCACGGGCGGCTACTACCAACCGATCCGCGCTGCAGCACCCGCATTCGATCTCGCGTTCGGCTTCGCGCGCATCACCTGCAACCTCGCGAACGCCTCCGGCGATCTCGCGCAAGCGTACAAGACGCTGTACGTCGCGAACACGAACCCGTCGCTCACCGGCCTCTCGATCGATGGCGTCGGGGTCGATGCGACCACGAAGGTCACCCCCGATCACGACGTCACGCTCACCACGAGTTGGCCCGCCGCCTCCGTCGAAGCGTTCCTGTACTTCGATCCCGATGCGATGCAGCTCGTCACACGCCACGAAGCGATGCGCGTCTCGTGGTTCGCCACCGGCGGCGAGCTCGCGGTCGATGCGAGTGCGGTCGTCGAGGACGATCCGACGAACACCGTCTCCACCACCTGGCACACCCCTGCCCACCGCGGCCCCGCGTGGATCTGGTTGGTGTTACGCGATAGTCGCGGGGGCCTTGTCACGGCGACATTCGCGATCGCGGTCGAGTAGAGGCTGTAAGCGCGACCCGCCTCCGGCGTTGAATCCGCATGAAGCGACTGGCGTTGATCGCGTGTCTCTTGGCGGGGTGTGGCGCAGCAAAGATGGCCTCGAGCGCGATGCCTTCGGCGGCGCCTCAAGCCGTCGCGATGACACCACCACCACCCCTCGAGCGCTCGGTGTTCGCGCGCGATCCGAATGGTCAGCTCTCCGAGGAGATGCTGCAGAAGATCCTCGCCTCACCGATCGAGCTCGATCTGCCCTCGCGTGTCGGTGTGTTGCCGATCGTCACCGCCACCGATTGGCGTGGACCGAGCCCTGACTTCGAGCGCGTGCCCGCGGGTCAGGCCCAGCTCGTGCGCACGCTTCGCAAGGACGCCGCGTTCTCGCTCGTCACCGAGATGATGCCAATTCCCTCGGGCGCGCTCGGCATGGAAGCGCTGCGCGAGGCCGCGGGCCGCTATCGCTTGCGCTACATCGTGCTCTACCGCGAGGTCCTCGCCTCGAAGCATCACGCGAACCCGTGGGCGATCGGCTACGCGACCGTCGTCGGTGCGCTGTTCCTGCCCGGTCAATCACAGCGGGTCTACGGCTATATCGAAGCGACGATGTTCGACGTCAAGACCGGCCTCCTGATGTTCACGACCCGACGCGCGATCACGGCCGAGCAACACGAGAACGAGTGGGGCACCGACGAGAAGCTCGAGCAACTCGCGGCGAACACGGTCTCGAGGTTCGCACCGGACCTCGGCACCGACTTCCTGGTCGACGTGCGCCGGTTCGCGAATGCGGCGGTCGCCGAGAACACCAAGCACGGCCGCTCTCCCGACGAGCTCGTCGCGGTGCCACCGATGTCACCGAAGCTCGCCAACTAACTAACTAACACGCCGTCGCACATCGACGAAGCACGCCGTCGAGCTGCTACGGAAACGATCAGCGGATGGATACCAGCGGTCGCGCGATGCGATTGCAAGCGGCGCGACGAACGCTGCGCCGAGCGATTGCAAGCGGCGCGACAACCCTGCCTCGCGCGCGGCGGGCGTGGCGCGCC
>JANXOP010000331.1 GCA_025357755.1 Kofleriaceae bacterium
CCGCCACCGCCACCGCCGCCGCGACCGCCGCCGAAGCCACCGCCGCCACCACCGCGACCACCACCACCGCCGCCGCCGCCGCCACCACCGCCGCCACCGCTACGCTCTTGCGCAACGTCGACGCGGAGGGCGCGGCCCTCGAAGTCTTGCTGGTTCAGGTCGTCGAGCGCCTTCTGCGCGCCCTCGGCCGTGGCCATCTCGACAAAACAGAAGCCGCGCGACTGGCCGGTCATCCTGTCGAGCATGAGCGCGACTTCCTTGACCTCGCCACAGGTGGCGAACTTCTGCTGGATCAGATCCTCGGTTGCGTGGAAGGGCAGATTGCCGACGTAAAGACGATTTCCCATGACTGACTCACTCGCTGACGCGGCTCGAAATACACACCCGCACCCGCCGCTTATGGGGTGAAGGCTTTTACGATCTCAACGAGACCGCTCGCCCTCACTGACACCACGTCAGAATGAACGCCTGGTGGGCATACCACGCGCGCACCCGAAGGGGGGCTAGGGAAACAGGCGAGTTGCCGAATCGACCGCCGCGCGCCGGACCCGTGCCACGTCGAGGGTGAGCAGCTCTTGGTCGCGGACGACGACCGCGCCATCGACCGCGACGTGGCGGACGTCGCTAGAGCGCGCCGCGTAGGCGATCTGCGACCAGGGATTTGTCGCAGGAATCGTGTGCAACGCGGTGATATCGACCGCAATTACGTCACCCCGCTTGCCGACCTCGAGCGAGCCGATCTGGTCGCCTAGCCCCAGCGCGTTCGCCCCGCCTCGGGTCGCGATGCGTACGGCTTCGGGGGCGGGGAGAGTGCGCGGGCCCGAGCGGGGTTTGTGGAGCAGCGCGAGCAACCGGAGCTCCTCGAACGCATCGAGGTTGTTGTTGCACGGTGCGCCGTCGGCGCCGAGGGCGAGCGAGACCCCCGCGGCGATCAACTCGGGGACCGAGCAGATGCCCGAGGCCAGCTTTAGATTCGATGAAGGGCACGTGCACACGTGCGCGCCGCGCGCCGCGAGCAGGGCGCGTTCTTCGGGTGCGAGATGGATCGCGTGGGCGATGCACGTGTGTGGACCGAGCAAGCCGAAATCATCGAGCACGCTGATGTTCGCCTTGCCGAACCGTTCGCGAACGAGCGCGACCTCGCCGGTATTCTCGCTCGCGTGCGTGTGGATCCCGACGCCGCGGACCTTCGCTTGCGTACCGACCTCGCGGAGCAGCTCGTCGGTGCACGACAGCACGAACCGCGGCGCGTACGCGTAGCGCAGCCGACCCTTCGCGGCGCCGTGAAACGTCGTGATCAACGCGGCCGATCGATCGAGCGAATCGCGCGTGGTCTCGCGCAGGCCGGCCGGAATCTGCGGATCGGGCGCGTCCATCATCGCCTTGCCGATCGTCGCGCGAATGCCCGACGCCTCGGCCGCGGCGAAGAACCGCTCGGTGTGGTGGACCGTCGCCATGTCGAGGATCGCGGTCGTGCCACCGAGCAAGAGCTCCGCACACGCGAGCTCGCCCGCGGCGGTCGCGGCTTCGGGATCGAGCGCGGCCTCGTACGGCCACACGACCTGGCGCAACCAATCGAGCAGCTCGAGATCATCGGCGCGACCGCGCGCGAGGGTCTGGCACGTGTGGACGTGGGCCTGGACGAAGCCGGGCATGACGACGCAGCCGGTGCAATCGAGGATCGAGTAGTCACTGCCGGTCGGCGTGTACGTGCCGCCTACCTGGACGATCGCACCATCACGGGTCGCGACATCGCCAACGAGGACGCGGTGCTCGTCATCGATCGTCAGGATCGTACCGCCGCGAAAGACGACCTCGCCCATCGGTTACGGCAGCTCTTTACCCGTGAACGAATCGGGGAGCAGCTGGGCGAGCGTCCACGAGCGGCGCTCGCCCGCGGGATTGATCGCGGTGATGCGAACCTTCGCCGGATCCGCGGCGAACTCGCGCAGGACCTGCCGGCAGCCACCGCACGGAGCCGACGGTGGCGACGCGCCGGTCGCGACAACCACCGCTTCGAGCCCGACCTTGCCACTCATGACCGCGGCCGCGATCGCATTGCGCTCCGCGCACACCGAGAGCGGATACGACGCGTTCTCGACGTTCACACCCGTGAAGATGTGGCCGTTGACCTGGACCGCGGCACCGACGTGAAACTTCGAGTACGGCGCGTATGCCTTGTCGCGGGCATCGAGCGCGCGCTGTTCGAGCTCGGGGGTCGATTTGGTGAGCGAGCGCATCCGCTCGCGCGCCTTGATCGGGCTGGTCTTGTCGGCCGATGAGGACTTCATGCGACCTCCTTGTTGGCGACCAAGGAGCCGATGATCGCGTCGAGCAGCGCTTCGAACGTGGAGCGCACGCGCGTCGCGGTTTCGGTGACTTCGTCGTGGGAGAGCGCCTTGCCGGTGATGCCGGCGGCGTGGTTCGTGATGCACGAGATGCCGATCACGCGGGCGCCCATGTGAGCCGCGACATCGACCTCGGGCACGGTCGACATGCCCGTTGCATCGGCGCCGAGGATCCGCAGCATCTTGACCTCGGCCGGGGTCTCGTACGTCGGCCCGGGCATCGCGACATACACGCCTTCTTGCAGCGTGATCTTCGCTGTCGCCGCCGCCGCCTTCGCGAGCTCGCGGAGCTCGGGCGCATACGCGCGGGTGAGATCGGGGAACCGGGTGCCGAGCCGATCGTCATTCGGACCCCGCAACGCATGATCGCGCAGCAGGTCGATGTGATCGCGGATCAGCATCAGCGTGCCTGGCGGCCAGCTCGCCTCGAGTCCACCCGCGGCATTCGTGACGATCAAGATCTTCGCGCCGAGCGCGATCAACACGCGCGCGGGAAACGCGACAGTGGCCGCGTCGTGGCCTTCGTACATGTGCACGCGGCCCTGCATCGCGACGCAGCGGGCACCCTTGCGGGTGCCGAGCACGAGCTTGCCGGCGTGACCGACCACGTGCGAGTGCGGAAAGTGCGGGATGTCGCCGTAGCTGATCGCCTTGGCGTCCTCGAGCTTGTCGGCGAACCCACCGAGCCCCGAGCCGAGGATGAGGCCGATCTGCGGCGCCTCCGAGCTGGCGCCGGGCTTGATCGCCGCGACGGCCTCCTGCACGCGATCGTAAAGCCCCGGCAGGCTCATCGGATGATCTCGAGGACGCGCGAGGTGCGCAGCACGGGTGCGGGAGCATCGGCAGGCACGATCACGAAGGCCTTGGCGATCATGGCACGCGCTTCGGCGACCCTGCCATCTCCTGGCGCTAAGCCGTGCTGAAGAATGATCTGGGGCGGTGCGTCATGCTCGACGACCTCGCCGAGGTACGCATCGACGACGAGCCCGGCCGCAGGATCGATCGCGTCTTCCTTGGTCCGCCGTCCGGCTCCGAGGATCAAGGCGGCGATGCCGAGGGCCTCGCTATCGATCGCCGTGATCCGACCGGGCGGTAGGGCGAGCTCTTCGCGGTACGTCGGCTTGGGCAGGACCGCGCCGGGCGCATCGCACACCCTCGGATCGCCGCCTTGCGCCTCGACGAGCTTGCGAAACACCTCGAGCGCCGAGCCATCGGCGAGCACCTTTTCGATCTTCGCACGCCCTTCGACTGCATCCTTCGCGACGCCGCCGAGGACGAGCATCTCGCCCCCGAGCACCCCGACGAGCTCGCGCGTATCGACCGGACCGCCGCCCTTGAGTACTTCGATCGATTCGCGAATCTCGAGCGCGTTGCCGATCGTGCGGCCGATCGGCGCCTCCATGTCGGTGAGCACGCACGTGATCTTCTTGCCCGCACGCTCGCCGATCGTGCGCATCAACGCGCAGAGAGCGCGCGCGTTCTCGATCGTCTTCATGAACGCGCCGCGACCGACCTTGCAGTCGATCACGAGGCCATCGATGCCTTCGGCGAGCTTCTTCGACATGATCGAAGAGGCGATCAGCGGCAGCGACTCGACCGTGGCGGTGACATCTCGCAGCGCGTACAACCGCTTGTCGGCGGGGGCGATGCGCGACGTCTGGCCGATCAGACAGACGCCGAGTTGATCGACGAGCTGCGCGAAGCGCTCCACTGGCAAGTCGACGCGGAAGCCCGGAATCGATTCGAGCTTGTCGAGCGTGCCGCCCGTGTGTCCGAGGCCGCGGCCCGAGACCATCGGCACGGCGACGCCGCACGCGGCAACCGCCGGCGCGAGGGGAATCGAGATCTTGTCTCCGACACCGCCGGTCGAATGCTTGTCGACCTTCGCGCGCTTGATCGCCGACAGATCGATGACATCGCCCGAGCGAGTCATCGCATCGGCCCAGGTCGCGAGCTCGGCGTCGCCGAGCCCGTTGAAGAAGATCGCCATCGTCATCGCCGAGACCTGGTAGTCCGGGATCGAGCCATCGGTGAGGCCCGCGATGAAGAATCGGATCTCGGCTTCGTCGAGCGCCTGGCCATCGCGCTTCTTGCGAATGAGCTGGACGGGTAACACTAGGCCAACCCGAGCAGCAGGAGCGCGCCCGCAGCCGCGGTGAGCGTGAGCGCCGCACCCGCGAGCATGAACGGCCGGCGCCGGTCGGGAGGCTTGTTGAGGCCGCGCACGGTCGTGAACAGACCAGCGAGCCCGATCACGACGAACAGGGCGACGAGCCCGATGACGATCGGAGGCATCAGTAGCCCTTCGATTTTCCGTCAGACTTGTTCGTGACGATCGCGATCGAGGCCGACGCACCTAGCCGGTTCGCACCTGCCTGCGCCATCTTGATCGCGTCTTCCGCGGTGCGGACGCCGCCCGAGGCCTTGACGCCGAGCTCGCGCCCGACGATGGAGCGCATGAGCTGGACATCCTCGACGGTCGCGCCGCCTTTGGCGAAGCCGGTCGAAGTCTTCACGAACGCGGCGCCGCCGAGCTTGGACAGCGAGCTCGCGATGATCTTCTCTTCGTGCGTGAGCGAGCTCGTCTCGAGGATCACCTTCACCGCGGCCGGCGCCGAGGCCTTCACCACGCGACAGATGTCCTCGAACACGGTCTCGTAGTCCTTCGATTTGAGCGCGCCGATATTGATCACCATGTCGATCTCTTGCGCGCCCGACCGCACCGCATCGCGCGCCTCGTACGCCTTCGCCATCGGCGCCATCGCACCGAGCGGAAAGCCGACGACGGTGCAGACCATCACGCCCGAGCCCGCGAGCAGCGACTTGCAGAGCGGCACCCACATGGTGTTCACGCACACCGATGCGAAGTGATACTTGCGCGCTTCCTCGCACAGCTTGACGACCTCGTCGCGCGTGGCCTCGGCCTTCAACAACGTGTGGTCGATCATGCCCGCGATATCGGTCGGAACTTCGCCGACCCCGGGCGCCGCCGCGATCCGGGACATCCCGACCTCCTCGGCCGCACGCACGGTCCATGGCCGGCGCACGACGCACGAGCCGCAGCTCGCGCAGTCTTCACCGGGGGCAGCATCATCGTCACACGCGCCACGATCGCGCGGCAGGACGTTGAGCTTGGTGCGAGGCTGACCCTGCATCCGCTCCTGAACGCGCTGGGTGATGAGCTCGACGAGACGATCGACGTCCGACATGCGGCCCGCAATATAGTACGAAGGCGCGTACAATTACTCCCGTGGGATGCCATTGGGTCGTGGCCATCGGCCTGGTCGCCAGCGTCGGCTGTCGACTCGGCTTCGACCCCGTGGCTGCGGCCGCCGACGACGGTCCAGTCTCCACCGGAGACGATGCGGGCTTCGTGCCGATGGATGCGCCGCGCGCCTGTACTCCGGCACACGTCACCGCCTGCGCGGCAGCCGGCGGCACGTGCGATGCCGACATCTGCACGATCACGCCGGGGCTGAGCGGCGGTGCCTCGTGCCCCGCGATGAGCTGCAAGGTGATCTGCGGTCCGAACCGCTGCAGCTCGGTCTCCGATCTCGTCTGCGCCCCCGGCGGCGTGTGCGACTTTCAATGTACGGGGCCCAACTCGTGCTTGCAGGAGAACGTGATCTGCACGGGCGCGACCTGCGAGCTGCACTGCGTCGGCGCTAATAGCTGCCTCCAGATCTCGGTCGATTGCACCGGTGGCACGTGCACCGAGCATTGTTGCGGCACGTTCGCGTGCTCGCAGAGCACGTGCAGCACGTGTGGCACCGGCACGTGCCCGTAGTCGATCGTTAGCTGATCAGTCGATCGTGAGAATGATCAGCGTGTGCTCGTCGGTATCACCGGCGACCGTGACCTTGTAGGCGATGCCATCCCGCGTGATGTACCAGTGCGTGTGCAAGATATCCTCGACGTACTCGTCGTCGATCTTGAAGCCCTGCTGCGCGAGGTTGACCTTGAGCTCGATGATCACTTCGGGCTGACGTCGCGGCACCTTGAACGTGTGGTCGGGAGGCGTGTCTTCCACGGTCGAGGCATCGCGTGGCACGGGAAAGCCGGCGGGGCCCGGTTGAAAGTTAATCGCATCGGCCGCCGAGCCCGAACCGGCTCCCGCGCCTGGGTCGAGCACTCGCGTGGGAACGACCTCGCCGGTCGGCTTGCCGCCGCCGCGCTGCGCGCACGCACCCCAGCCCATCGCTGACACGAGGACCAGCGCTCGGGTCACGGAGCTCGCGGGTCTCACGGGTCTCGCGGGTCTCGCGGGTCTCACGGGTCCTTCGCGACCCGGAATGTCACGTCCTTCTGCTCTTTGTCGGGACGCTGCTGCACCTTGCCGTGCTGGCGCACGGTGCGCTTGCCCTCGGGGGATTCGACCCACTCGAGGATGCCGTCGGCGACGACGACCCCGGGCGTCACGACCGCGGCATCCCATTCCTCACTGCGGAGCAGCCGGCCACCGCGGGTGCTCGCGTACGAGCGCGCGCCGTCGTAGCTGACCATCACGACCGGCCCGTCCGCCGCGCCTGGCTGCTCGTGATTGCTGAACAGCTTCTTGAACGCCGAGGCCGGCACCGGTGCTTCATCGACGAGGAACCACGGCGATCCATCGGGGTGCTTCACCATGATCATGGTCGTCGACTTCGGATCGGCACGGGTGCTGCTTCCCGAGCCACTGCCATTCGGACGATCGATGACCGTGAAGCCGCCGTTACTGCCGCTACCGCCGCCACTCTTCACGGGCGCATCCGCGCGCGTCAGGTAGGCGACGAGCCCGGCGACGAACAGCGCGAGGCACGCGAGCGTGAGCACGATCAACCACGCGGGCAGGCCCGCCTTTACCGGTGCGGTGTAGCCACCATCGCTGACCGTGGCGGATTCGTCGGCGAGTGGCGCGCCGCTGCTCGGCGGCAGGTTCGCGACGATGATCGGCCGGCTACGCTCGCGCGAGGCGAGCAGCTCCGGCACCGAGCCCGGATCGAGGCGCGCGAGGATCGCGGACAGCCGCTGCGTGAGCTCGAGATAGCTCGGCCGCTCGCTGGCCTTCTTCGCCATCAACTGCATCGCGATCTGCGCGAGCTCGCGATCGATCGCGGGGTTGCGCTCGAGCGCATCGGGTGCGGGATTGCGCAGGTGGCGCGCGACGACCTTGAGGTATTTGTCGTCGGCGGGGCGCCCGGTGCGGAACGGCGGGATGCCGGTCAGCAGGAAGTAGAGCGTGCCACCGAGCGCGTAGATATCAACGCGCTCGTCGATCGGCTCGCCACGCGCCTGTTCGGGTGCGATGTAGTCCGGCGTACCGACGACGACACCCATCGCGGTCAATGCGGGCTCGCTACCAGGATCGACGGGCTTCGCGAGCCCGAAATCGGTAACCTTCACCTTGCCGTCGGCGAGCCGCACGAGGTTCGACGGCTTGACGTCGCGATGGATGAGGCCGGCCTTCGCCGCAGCCGAGAGCCCTTGCGCCGCATCGAGCACGACGTGCGCGGCATCGACGGAGCTGAGCGGCCCCGTCTTCTCGACCGCGGTGCCGAGATCGATGCCGTCGAGCAGCTCCATCGCGATGTACGGTCGATCGTCGAAGCTGCCGGTCGCGAATACCTGCACCACGTTCGGGTGGCTGATCGCGGCGACCGCGCGGCCTTCGCGCACGAAGCGCTTGCGCAGCTCGGGGCTGTCGCGATGCTTCTCCGAGAGCAACTTGATCGCGACCTTGCGATCGAGCCCGGTGTCGACGGCCTTGAAGACCTCGCCCATCGAGCCCGCTCCGAGCTGGCCCTCGATGCGGTAGGCACCGAGGATCGTACCCGGGGTGGGATTCGCCACGGCGCTATTCTACTGCGCCGGCAGGCCGTTCAATAGCCGGGTGGCGGACCATCGCCGCGCGATGACAAGTTCTCGAACCGGGTGTAGCGACCTTCGAAGTGGGTCTCGACGGTGCCGGTGGCACCATGGCGGTTCTTGCCGAGGATGACCTCGGCGATGTTCGGCGTCTCGGAGTCCTTGTTGTAGACGACGTCCCGGTAGATGAAGAGGATGACGTCGGCGTCCTGCTCGATCGCACCCGACTCACGCAGATCGGACAGCTGGGGCCGCTTGTCGGTGCGTTGCTCGAGCGAGCGGTTGAGCTGCGAGAGCGCGAGCACCGGGCAGTGGATCTCCTTGGCGAGGCTCTTCAGGCCGCGCGAGATTTCGCTGATCTCCTGCTCGCGAGAGGCCTTGGCTGCCTGCGCCGAGCCGCGCATCAGCTGGAGGTAGTCGATCACGATCAGGCCGCACTTCTTGGCCGAGCCGTCGCGCGGGAACAGCACCGGATCTTGGCGGAACCGACGCGCGCGCGCGCGGACCTCGCGAATCGAGAGGGCAGGGCTATCGTCGATCAGGATCGGTGCCTTCGACAGCGTGGCCGCCGCGTACGTCAGGTTCGTCATGTCCTGGCGCTGGAGCTGGCCACGACGCAGCGCGGACGAATCGACCTTGGCTTCGGAGCACAACATACGTTCCGCGAGCTGGGTCGACGACATCTCGAGCGAGAACACGAGCACCGGCCAGTTGCCGGTGGTGGCCGCGTTCTGCGCGAGCGACATCGCGAAGGAGGTCTTGCCCATCGCGGGACGCGCCGCGAGGATGATGAGCTCGGTCGGCTGGAGTCCGGCGGTCTTGGCATCGAGATCCGCGAAGCCTGTCGGAACGCCGGTGATGCCGCCGGCCGATTTGAACCGCTCGTCGAGCGAGCTGAACACCTTCTTGACGAGGCTCTTCATCGGCTCGGGGCCGACCTTGTCCTTGCGCTGCGTGACCTCGAAGATCTTGGTCTCCGCCGCGTCGAGGTAGTCCTTGACCTCGAGGCCGTCGTCGAAGCCCTCTTCGACGATCTCGCCAGCGGCGAGGATCAGCTTTCGCGCCTGGCTGTGATCGCGAACGATGTCGGTATACGCGACGACGTTCTCGACGGTCGGCACGCGTAGCGCGAGCTCGCCGAGGAACGCGATGCCACCGATCGCCTCGAGCTTGCCCTGCTTCTCGATCTCGTTCTCGAGCGTCACCACGTCGACCGGCTTGGCCGCCGATTCGAGGTTGCGGATCGCGGTGAAGATGACCTTGTGGCGGTGATCGTAGAAGTCGTCGATCTCGAGCTGCTCGAGGTTGAGCAGCACGTCGTTGCGCAGGATCACGCCACCGAGGATCGAGCCCTCGGCGTCGAGGTTGTGCGGCAGCACTCTGCGATCACGCGACATCGCAGCCACTCTACATGGACCGTCGGACACTCCGGATCGCAGTCGCGCAAAGTGCGCTTCACGTCACGCGAGATCGGTGTCTCTGAGGCTAGCGCGCGAGATAGCAGACGTGGTCGCCGATCTTTTGTGCTGGCCCCGGATCACTCGGCATCTCGACGCGAAACCGCACGAGCCGACCATTCTGATTGGTCTCGAGCGAGCCGACGTAGCCCGCGAGTGGGCCGCCGGTGAGGAGCACGTGCGAGCCATCGACCTTGTACGTGCCGGTCGCCTGACTCTGCGTCGAAGAATACGAGTTGTTGAAGTCCAGGGTGACGAGCCCGAGGCTCGACGGCGCGTACATCCCGGCGCCGTTGACCCAGCACTGGTAGCGGCCCGCGACGCTCGTCGGCGGTGCGACCTGCGGCATCGGTGGGGGCTGTGGCGGAGCTGCCTGAGCAGCGGGCGGGTACCCACCATTCGTGTTCGAGATGCTCGCGCCACCGCTATTGTCGATGAACGGCGGCGGCTGCGGGCCACTCGGCTGCCCGCTCAGGTTCGTCTGATACGAACCACCCGTCGAAGGCGGCGCCAGATTCGGATCTGTCGTCGGCCTCAACGGATCTACCTGCGGCGGCGGCGGCCCGAAACCGGGCTGCTGCTGCTGCGCAGGCTGCTGCGCCTGCGGCGCGGCATAAGGACGGTAGGGCGGGTCGGTTAGACAACCCGCTGCAAGGAGCAGCGCGGGTACGACGACGAGTTTCACCCCGTCGTTATACCGCCTTTGGCTGCGGCTACTTGTCTTTGCCGACGACCCAGTACTTGAGGGTCGCGACCACGCCCGTCGCGAGACGAACGGATACTTCGTACTTGCCGAGAGCCTTGACCGGTTGGTCCAGCTGGACCCAGCGATGATCGATCTCGATGCTCGCGCGCTTCAGCTGATCGGCGATGTCACGGCTGGTGACCGAGCCGAACAGCTTCTCGTCTTCACCGACCTGGCGCTCGAACTGGAGCGTCATGCCGTTGATGCGACCCGCGATCTCGGTAGCGTTTGCACGCTCCTTCGCGACGCGCTTCTCGATCACGGCCTTATCGTGATCGAGACGGTTCTTGTTCGTGACCGTCGCGCTGACCGCCATGCCGTTCGGCACGAGGTAGTTGCGACCGAAGCCGGGCTTGACCGAGACGAGCTCGCCGGCCTTACCGAGGTTCGCGACGTCTTGCGTGAGGATGACTTGCATCGTCATGGTTAGTCTCCCGTGACCGAGAAGGGCAGAAGCGCGAGCATCCGCGAGCGGCGAATCGCCGTCGAAATAGCGCGCTGCTGGCGAGCCGACGCGCCGCTGATGCGACGCGGGATCATCTTGCCGCGGTCGGTGACGAACGAGCGCATCACCTGCGGGTTCTTGTAGTCGACCTTTTGAAAGATCTCGTCCGACAGCAGCTTCTTGCGAGTTGCGCCGCCGCGGCCTTTGCCGCCGCCGCGACGATCGTCGCCGTCGCGGTCGAGACCATCATCTGCACCGACGTCCATACGGGTGGTCATGACTTACTCCTTATCCTTGGTGTCTTCGGCAGCAACGGGTGCTGCGGCTTCGGCAGCGGCGGGCTCAGCAGCGGCAGCGGCAGCAGCGGGCTTCTTCTCGCGTGGCTTGCCACCGAAATCCTCGGAAGGATAGTCGTCGCTGTAGACGTCGCCGTCCTCGTCGTTCTGGTTGAGGAGGTCTTCGCCACCGCGCGACAGGAAGAGATCTTCCTCGTCCGCTGCCGTGGTCGCGGCCTTGTCGTACGACCCGTCGTCGATCTCGCTCGGGCGCGCTTCGACGATGACGTCCTCGTCGACCTTGACCGTGAGGTACCGGATCACGTTGTCGATGAGACGGAGGTTACGCTCGGCCTCCTCGACGACGCCGGACTTGGCGAGGTAGAGCCAGTAGATGTAGATGCCCTTGCGCTCTTTGGCGACTTCGTAAGCAAGACGGCGCTTACCCCAGTTGTCGACCTTGAGCACCTTGCCGCCCATCGACTCGATCACGCCCTTGATGCGGGTGTTGACCTCGGCGACACCTTCATTGGTGGTGTTCGGGCGAAGAATGTAGGTGGTCTCGTATTCACGAGACGTGTTCGGAACGTCTTTGAGTGACAGCAGGCGTGCCATGTAGTTTGCCTCTTGGGTGTGAAAGCCCAGCCCTTGGCAGGGGTGAGCGAGGTGGTTACGAGGCGGCTCTATATCACGCGGTCGCTAAACTAGAACGCGCGTTGTGCTGATTCATCGCGGGGACGATGCCCTTGTCCACGGTGGTCTCGATGTCCTCGCAAGCCGCCGAGATCATGGCGGCAACGATCGCTTCGTGCGCCTTGGGGAAATCACCGAGCACCCAGCCGGCCGTATCCTGGGAACCGGGCGGCTTGTGCGGGTCGCGACCGACCCCCATCCGCAGCCGCGCGAAGCCATTGCCGCCGAGCTGCTCGATGATCGACCGCAGGCCGTTGTGGCCGCCGTGACCGCCGCCGTTCTTGAGGCGCAGGATCCCGAAGTCGAGGTCGATCTCGTCGTGGACGACGAGCAGGCGCTCGATGCTGACCGTGTGGAACGCCATCGCGCGCTGCACCGCGAAGCCCGAGAGGTTCATGAACTCGATCGGCTTCACGAGCACCACTCGATGCTTGCCGAGCAGCGCGGTCGTGGTCTCGGCACCCTTGACCCCCGACTTCCAGCTGGACGACGACGAGCCCGCCTTGCGGGCGAGCTCTTCGACGACCTTGAAGCCGATGTTGTGGCGGTTGCTCGCGTACTTCGACCCGGGATTTCCCAGGCCCGCAACCATCCACGTCACGGCGGACTACTTCTTCTTGGCAGGAGCCGCAGCGGCCTTGCCGGCCGGAGCCGCAGCGGCCTTCGCGTCGGGCTTCGCGCCCGCGGCCGGCTTCGCGCCCGCGGCGGGCTTCGCGCCTGCAGCAGCCGCAGCGCCAGGAGCGGCTGCCGGAGCAGCGCCACCGACCGTCGCCGCTTCCGCGACCACTTCGACCACATCGTCTTCCGGCTTGGCGCAGGTCACCACCGCGAGGTCGCGGTTCGTGACGCTGAGGACGCCAGCGGGGAGCTCGATCGCGGAGACGTGGATCACGTCGCCGATACCGAGCGACGTGACGTCGATCGTGAGCTTGACCGGAATGTCGCTCGGCTTGGACTTCACCGCGAGCTGGCGGAGAATGATGCGGAGCTGACCGCCGTCGATCGTGCCCGCCGGCTTACCGGTGAACTCGAGCGGAACGTCCGCGACGACTTCCTTGTTCGGATCGATCGCGAGGAGGTCGACGTGCGTGATCTCGCGACGCAGCGTCTCGATCTGGTAGTCCTTCACGAGCGCGTGAAGCTTGTGGGTCTTCGTGCCGCCTTCGATCGTGAGATCGAGAACGGTGTTGGCCTTGCGGACCGGGTCGAGCGCGGCGCGCAGCGCCTTGACGTCGACGATGATCGGCAGCGGCTCGATCCGGCCGTCCGGAGAAGCTCCGTAGCAGATACCGGGGACCTTGCCGGTCGCGCGCAGCTTGGTGGCTGCGCCTTTACCGGAGTTCGTACGAAGCGTGACGGTGAGCTTTCCGACTTCCATGAGCTTTTCTCTTTCTAAGCAGTCTCAAACGAACAGCGAGCTGATCGAATCCCCGTGATGAATGCGCTTGATTGCCTCGCCGAGCAAGCGCCCGACGCTCTTGACTTTGACCTTCGCGCACGCCTGACCAGCTTCCGACAGCGGAATCGTGTTGGTCACGATCACGTGCTGCAGGGGGGAATCGATGATGCGCTGCACGGCCTTGCCCGAGAACACCGCGTGGCTCGCACAGGCCGAGACGCTGGCGGCGCCGGCTTCCATGATGGCGATCGCGGCGTGGGTCAGGGTGCCCGCAGTGTCGATGATGTCGTCGACGATGACGGCCTTCTTGCCTCGAACATCGCCGACGATGTTCATCACTTCGGAGACGTTCGGCGCGGGACGCCGCTTGTCGATGATGGCGAGGCTCGCACCGAGGCGCTTCGAGAACGCACGTGCGCGCTCGACGCCGCCGGCGTCGGGAGAGACCACCACGCACTGATCGCCGCCCATCCCGAGGATGCGGAGCTCCTCGATGAGGACCGGCATCGCGAACAGGTGGTCGAACGGAATATCGAAGAAGCCCTGGATCTGACCGGCGTGCAGGTCCATCGCGAGTGCGCGATCTGCGCCCGCGGCGGTCACCAAATTTGCAACGAGCTTCGCGGTGATCGGCGTGCGTGGCTTGGCCTTGCGGTCCTGCCGCGCGTAGCCGAAGTACGGGATGATCGCGATGATCGAGGCGGCCGAGGCTCGGCGCAGCGCATCGATCATGATCAACAGCTCCATGATCGACTGGTTCGGCGGCGAGCACGTCGATTGGACGACGAAGCAGTTCACGCCGCGGACGTTCTCGCCGATCTCGACGTAGATCTCGCCATCCGAGAAATGCGTGACGTCGCAACGTCCCAGCGGAATCTCTACGAACTTGCAGATTTCCTCTGCTAGCGCGCGATTCGCGTTTCCCGTGAAGATCGATAATGACTTCAGCACGGTGGCCTCGTGAACGAACAGCGATCTAACGTTGTTTGGGGTTCAGGTCAATCCGAAAACCCAAGCACTCGGGCGCGTTGGACCAGACGGTCGACTTCGGAAGCGGTCAGCTCGGTCGCTTCCTCGATTAGGAACACGGGGATGCCTTTATCTACCCGGTACGACAGCCGCGAGGCGGGACACAGATAGAAAGCCTGCGCGGCATCCTGGTTCGCTTCGCCCTTCGGGAAGAACAGGAGCGGCTGATGCGACTTCGGGCAGCGCCAAGGGACGGTCGACACGCCTGGTTAGGTACCACAGCTGTTCGTGCCGAAACGAAAACAGGCTCCCCGAAGGGAGCCTGGTTGGCTTACGCGAGCAACCTCGGGATTACTTGGTCGCGGGCGTCGGAGCCGGAGCCGGAGCCGGCGCGGGGGCCGGCGCTGGAGCCGCAGCCGAGCCGGTCAGCGCGCTGACCAGCTTGAACTCGACGCGGCGGTTCTTCGCACGCGCAGCGTTCAGCTTGGCACCCTTGAGGTTCGTCGGATCCTCGACGGGCACGGTCGAACCGTAGCCCTTCGCGGTGAGGCGGCTCTCGTCGATGCCGTTCTTGACGAAGTACGCCTTCACGGACTCGGCGCGGCCTTGCGATAGCGCCTGGTTGTCCTCGAACAGCTGACCCTTACGCTTGGTGAACGGCTGGTCGTCGGTGTGACCCTGGACCTCCATCTTGAGCTCCGGGAACTCCTTGAGGACCGCGACCGCCTTGTTGAGCGTGCCGTTCGAGCTGGGCAGCAGGTCCGCCGAGCTCACCTTGAAGTTGATGCCCTGGATGACGCCGGTGAAGAGCTTGATCTTCGCCGGAATCTCGTCGGGACAACCGTCCTCGTCCTGGTATCCGTTCTTGGTCTCCGGCTGATCCGGGCACTTGTCCTGAGCGTCCGGCACGCCGTCACCGTCGTTGTCCGGATCGGGGCAGCCGTCGTCGTCCTGGAAGCCGTCTTTGTCCTCGGCTTCGTTCGGGCACTTGTCCTGAGCGTCGGGGATGCCGTCACCATCGTTGTCGAGGTCGGGGCAGCCATCGTCGTCCTGGAAGCCGTCTTTGTCCTCGGCTTCGAGCGGACACTTGTCCTGCGCGTCCGGGATGCCGTCGTTGTCGTTGTCCGGATCCGGGCAACCGTCTTCGTCCTGGAAGCCGTCTTTGTCTTCGGCTTCGGTCGGGCACTTGTCGACATCGTCGTTGATGCCGTCGCCGTCGGTATCCTTCGGACCCGCGGGAGCTACCTTCGCGGCTTCCTTGCGACCGAACTCTTTGTAGATCGAGAGCAGGGCTTCGAAGTCGACCGTCGCGCCGTCGCTCGACGAGCTCGGCGGGAACAGGATGCGACCGTCGACGCGGAGGCCCCAGCCGTTATCGACGCGATACTTCGCGCCGATGCCGGCGTAGAGCTCGGCATCGGTGTCTTTCCCGATCACGGTCTCGTTCTTCGAGGACACGATTTGCATCGCGCCACCGCCGACGAGGACGAACGGGATCAGCTTCTTGTTCGGATCCGACGCGCCGAACTGAGCGATGAAGTGGCCGCGATAGGTGATGTTCCAGATGTCGAACACCAGCGAGCGCGACTCGCTCGGGATGACACCGAACTCGCCTTCGACGCCGAAGATGTCGTTGAACATGATGCCGAGGCGGACCCCGAACAGCGCAGAGTTGCGCTCGGACGGAGCATTAGCGACATCAGGCACGCCAAGCTCGTTGGTCGTGCTGAAGACGTGGATACCGGCAGTACCACCGATTTCGACGTTGGCGTTTGACGTCGCGGTCGACGCGAGCAGCCCGCCGGCAGCGAGAGCTGCGACGATAGTTGGGCGGAACAGGCGATTCATTAGCAGTCTCCCCTAAGAGTTTGGCTCCCGCACTTTTAACGCTGGGCTCGGGTGAATTCCAGATCTTGCGGCAACTTACTTGACCGTGAAGACCGATCATTTCGTGCGTTAATGCTCACCCGCGAGGCTTCCCGTCGAAGAATCCCGGATCCACGGTGAGGCGTTCCGGGATCCTTTCTCGACGAGCACGGACCGGTTCGAGGGTCGCGGAGTAGCGCAAAGGCAGGTCGGCCGGCACTCTCAGGGTTTTTGGGAGGTACAGCGTCACGCACGCGGGCCCGCCACCGGCCTTGCCGAAAAGCTCGAACAACGGGACCCGGTGGACCGCGAGCCCGAGGGTTTCGAGCGAGGTGACGAACGCGCTCGAGACTCCGTCGGGCACGAGCATGCCGTCGAGGATCTGGCGCGAGTTCCCGGCATACTCCTCCACGGCATCCGCGCGATCGATCGGCACGATGCTGCGCCCGCCGAGTTGCGCTGCGATCTGTGCGCTGCCATCGCCGTAGAGTCCACCCGGGTAGTGAACGAGCACGGCGTCAGAGCTCGCAGGGCTCGTCGGCCGCGCCCCGAAATGCACGGTGTCGCCGTGAAAGTGTGGATAGACCAGCTCGGCGTAGATCCGCGCGTTCTCGTCGACGCCAGCCGCCGTAGCGGCGAACGCGACACCCTCGCGCGAGCTGCGCGAGCTCTTCGGCGTGGTGTCGCGATCGTAGTGACCGGACACGGCGTAGGTCAGCACCACGCGATCACCGACGGCCGCGATATCGGCCATGCCTTCCCAGCGGTGCGGGTTCTCGGTGATCGCGAGGGACAGGTTCGCCGCACTCGCGAGCTCGCCCAGCAGCTCGCGGTAATACGCAGCCTCGGGCTGGCGGTGCGCGAGCATGTTCGGCATCACGGCGTTCAGCCGATCCCCGTCGCGCGTGACCCAGGGGCCGTTCGCGGCGAACACCCGGCCGGTCATCACGTCGGCGAGCCTACCGAGGATCTCGCGCGAGCCTACCGGCGAGATATTCCCGTCGCCGTCGACGTGGAGGTCGCCCTTATCGAGGAAGGGATCGTCCGACGCTTCGTGGCGATAGATCGCGTCGCCCCCGCACGCGCGGATGCCGTCGAGGATCGTCAGCCATTCGTCGTACGCGCGGCGCGGCGAGTACTCGAGGTGAGGGACCTCGCTCTTGTAGTTCGCGCCCGCCTTGTTGACGGTCGCAGGCACGGGCGGTCTCACCACGAGGAGCTCGCCGTAGACCTCGCGCAACGAGGTCATGGTGCGGCTTCCACGGCGTGGCGCTCGGCGATCGAGCACACGGCATCGACCCAGGCGGGTGTCGCGTTGAGCGAGGGCACGAGCACGAGCTCCTCGCCGCCGGCGGCTTGCCACTGCTCCTTCGCGCGAATGCCGATCTCCTCGAGCGTCTCGAGGCAGTCGGCCACGAATGCTGGACAGAACACGGCGAGGCGCTTGTGACCCGCCTTCGCGAGCACCTCGATCTCGACATCGGTGTGCGGCGTGATCCAGGGCGTGCGTCCGAGCCGGCTCTGAAAGCACACGGTGTACGTGCCCTCCGCGATGCCGAGCCGGGTCGCGAGGCCGCGCGCGGTGGCGAAGCATTGCGCGCGATAGCAGTTCTTCGGCGCGTCCTTGCGATCGCAGCACGTCGGCGATGCGAGGCAACCGGCATCTCCACTCTTCTTGATCTGGCGTTCCGGCAGTCCGTGGAACGAGAACAGCACGTGATCCGCGCGCGCCTCGGCGAGCGCCGGCTTCGCGACGACCGCGAACGCATCGAGGAACTTCGCGTCGGCGTGGAACGCCGGCACGATATCGAGCGGCGCGACATCCCAGGTCGCGGTCGCAAGCTCCATCGTGCGCGCGACCGCGGTGGCGGTCGAGCTCGCCGCGTATTGCGGGAACAGTGGCAACACCACGATCCGCGTGCAGCTCCGCAGCTTCTCGAGCCCGGCGGCGATCGACGGCGAGCCGTAGCGCATCGCGAGCTCGACCTGCCACGCGCTGCCGAGCTGCTGCTGGACGCCGGCTGCGAGCGCCTTCGAGTGCATCATGAGCGGCGAGCCGTGCTCGGGGTCCCAGACCTGGCGATACGCAGCGGCGCTCTTCGCGGGGCGGAAGGGCAAGATAAAGAGGTTGAGGAGCAGCGCACGCCCGACCGGGTTGATGTCGATCACGCGCGGGTCCGAGAGGAACTCGCGAAGGTAGCGACGCACCGCGGGGGTGGTCGGGGCGTCGGGCGTTCCGAGATTGATGAGGAGGAGTCCGGTCACGAGGCCTTTTGGATGTGGCTGAATGCTAGTCGATACGGGAAGTCAAGAAACTGGCGGGGCCCACGACGAACATTTCACAAGCGCGGAAAATGGCTGGGGCTTCGGGCCGAAATGGTGGTTGCTCTCACAATTTCCGGGAGTGACGAGATCGCATGAATACGCAGCGGATACAACCACTTGAAAGAAGATTCCGGCTTCCTGTTTGACCTGAAACCCAGCGGCTGCATTATCCCTCAGGTCATGGCTGGGTATGCGGGAAAGCCTCTTCCGAAGAAGTTGGGGATCAAGGCAGGACACAAGGTCTGCCTGCTCGATGCGCCTCGTCGCATCGTGCGCACGCTGACCAGCGACGA